>CBFDAW010000008.1:0-14936 GCA_965602865.1 uncultured Thermoplasmata archaeon | reverse complement strand
TCAATCATGGTTGAATTCTTATTTTTGTTCGAGCTTAGAATTCTTATTCTTTATTGTTAAAGCCAATCAGAATTCTAACCCCGCGGTTTCAAACCCCGCACCCGGCATTATTTTTGCTTTTATTGTTATTGATTAACTGGGTTTTGAACCCTACACAAAAATAAGATCAATCATGGTTGAATTCTTATTTTTGTTCGAGCTTAGAATTCTTATTCTTTATTATTAAAGCTAATCAGAATTCTAACCCCACGGTTTCAAACCCCGTTCTCAGCATTTTTTACAAAATTCAACCGTAAAATATTTAAATTCAGAATTATAATCTAATTATTGCCTTGGTTCGAAGGCCTAGTGATATTCGTAAATGATCTTAGGCGCATGACCAGGGCAACAGTAAAGCGATATCGTAATGGGTCCCTGGATTATCCTGCGAAGAGATTTCGCTTGGAGATGACTCTCAGACCAACCCCGATATCGTACATCTAACCCCCGGTATTGGGTTAAGTTTGATGAGTGTGCGTGAATTGCAATCGATGACTCAAGCCGTTAATATCGGGGGACATTTTTTTTATAAAACTGAATATACGACCTCGCCATTAATGATCGTCCCAGCTACTTGGATGTTTTTAAAATCCTTCTCAAAGAGTGGATCTCCGGTTAGAATTACCAGATCGGCAACCTTCCCAGGGATTATACTACCGAATTTCGAATCTAGATTTAATAACTTATAACACGTCTGTGTGTAAGCTTTTACAGCATCAATGGGGGGTATTCGCTGAGCTTCTATAGGATGGAATATTGCGGATTTAATACCAAATAATGGATCAAGAGGCATAGAATCTGAGCCGAAAATAATGGAGATGTCTCTTTCTATGAATTCTTTATACGCATTACATTTCGCCAGGCGCTCAATGCCTAATCGGCGTTCATTTAGCCCATCAGGGTTTGACCATCGGCCGGCAAAGTTCGGTTGCACTGAAACAAAAACCCCGGAATCCTTTAGCGCGGACAATAACCCGGCATTTATTACCTCTACATGTTCAATTGAGTGTTTTTTTGGGTTATCTGGTATTTGATGGCGAAACACTTTTTTATAGATATCAATGAATTGTTGTATTGCCCGATCACCAATTGCATGGACCATCATTGGGTAATCAAGAGCCGATATCCGTTCAAAAATCTCTTGTAGCTCTGAACTCGAGTATAATAACTTACCATTATTATTTGGATCATCTGAATACGGTTCATTAAGTGCAGCGGTCCTGGCACCAAGCGAGCCGTCGAGCCAGATCTTTACGCCAACGATTTTGAAATTTTTAGTTCTTGGAAGTCCATTTGGGTATGTGGCTAGATATTCATTGAGGTCATCGATTATTATATAGCCATATATTCTAAGTTTCAATTCATTATTCTTATCGAGTTCATGATAACCCTTAATGCTGTGAAAGTTCACAACCTCACGTACTGCCGAAAGGCCAAGGGAATATACATTTGGTAACATCTTTCGCATGCCATCAATCCGATTCGAAAGATCAGGTTTTATAATCTTCATAAACCCAAGTACCACATCTTCCAGTAAAATTCCTGATTTACGATCTACATATTTCCAATCATTATTTATTAAACTAAGTGCATGTGTGTTCACCACACCATAATGCCCACATACACGGCGTACAAAGATAGGATGTACTGTTGAAAGACCGTTCAGATCATCTATTGTTAAGGGTTCGTCATCTGGCCAGGAGGTATCGTCATATCCCACACCAACAACCCATTCGTTAGCTGGCGTTTTATCTACTCGGTTCTTTATTACTTCTAATAATTGGAACTTGGTTTCTGTTTTGGTGAGATCGACCCAAAAGGATTCAAGAGCCGCATGACCTAGGTGTGTATGACCATCAATAAACCCAGGTAAAACAGTATAGCCCTTCAGATCGATTACTTGATCAAAATCCAGCTCCAGGTTTAAAATATCCTGCGTGCCCGTAACATGAGAGATGCGACCATTGTCGATTGCCAGTGCCTCAAATACCGAGTTCTTGCTGTCTAACGAATAAATTTTGCCATTAATTAATCCGATTTTCATTCGAGCTACGTCCTTTGAAATCTTTTTCATGGATACGTTTTTTTAAAAATTATTTTCCATTATTTTGCTTATATCTCCCAAATGCCTTTTTGAAGCTCTCAGGTATAGCCACCACATTTCGAGTTTTATAATTAAAAGCGATCACGCCAGTTTCAGCCAATGCCAGCAGCAGATCTTCGTTAACCTTTGAAATCCTGTGGAAAATGCGGAAACTTTTTTCGGAAATTTCTCCGATGTGGCTATCGATCCTAAGCTCATCAAACATAAAACCCTCCGCTTTGAAATTAACCACGAGATCTGCGAGGATGATCCCGATGGTGCCATCATCCCCAACCAGATCAAGTTCTGTATAACCTAGCTTCTTAAATAACCCAATCCTGGCATCTTGGATGATCCCGACAAGAGAGTCATTGCCTAGATGGTTTGCATAATTTAAATCTCGGGCATGGACTGTTGTATTATACTGGAATTCATAACTCGGTTGTTCTTTAATAATTATTCGTGGCATGTTCGAGCCTCCGGGTATTTGGATTTGAAAAAGAATGTTATGGACCTATATCAGGTTGAACTAAATAAAAGGTTTTTATTTATTATATTCGTTTCCCATCTTAAATTTGTTTCAATGTTTTTAATATTATTAATCGTATACGATATAAAAAACAGAAGGGATGATAAATGCAAGAAAACATTTTTAAAAATAATACAAAATGTGTTCATAGTGGTACATATAGAGATAAAAAGGCATTAGGTGTTAATACACCCATTTTTGCCTCAACCGCACATCTATTCCCAAACGCATTTTCCGAGATCCGGTATCCTAGAACCTATAATCTCCCCAGCCAACAGGCAGTGGCAAAAAAGATCTGTGCTTTAGAAGGGGGTGAATTAGGGCTAGTACTTTCTTCAGGTATGGCAGCAATTACTACGGTCCTTTTTACATTTCTCAAACAAGGTGACCATGCTTTATTCCAAAATGGGTTATATGGTGGCACTCAACATTTTATTAATTCTGAGCTTGAAATGTATGGCATCAAAAAGAATATTCTAAATTCGAATAACATTGATGATTATGCAAAATCAATTAAGAACAATACCGTATTAATCTATCTTGAGAGTCCCACGAATCCACTTTTAGAGATTATAGATTTAAACCAAATTTCTGAGCTTGCCAAAAAACATAATATATTAACCATCGTGGATAATACCTTTGCCACCCCGATCAACCAGAACCCATTGCAATTGGGAGTCGATATAGTTATCCACAGTGGAACTAAATACCTAAACGGTCATAGCGATGTTTGCTGTGGTGCAGTCGTTACTTCGGAAAATTTAATGGAACGTATAATTGCTCGTGCGGTGAACCATGGTGGTGTTTTAGATACTCATGCATGTTTTTTGCTTGAGCGTGGATTAAAAACTCTTGGACTCAGGATTGAACGGCAAAATAGAAATGCTCAAAAGTTAGCAGAATTTTTGCATGATCATCCATTGGTGAAAAATGTATATTACCCTGGTCTACCAAGCCATGTTGGACATGAGATTGCTAACAGACAGATGAATGGTTTTGGTGGGATGCTTTCATTCGAATTGGTATGCAATACACAAGCAGCTTTAGAATTTACCAGTAAATTAAGACTTATAACCCCCGCGGTTAGCCTAGGCGGTGTTGAGTCTATTTTGTGTTTCCCTGCAAAAACTTCACATGCTGAGCTTTCAATGAAGGACCGAGAAAAGCAAGGGATTAGTGATTCATTGATAAGATTATCTGTGGGTATAGAAGATATTGAGGACCTGATAAATGATATTGAAAATGCATTTTCCGAAATCGATTAACTTTAAATAGATCAATTGAAAAAGGGTATTATTATCCACAATCATCGGGAATAACTATACTCGTTTGATTGTGAACTTATATTTCTTCGAATTGCCCAGTTTCGGGATCTCTTTTACATTTATCCCAGGGAAATACTCTACCATTCATTACGATATATATTCCTCTTTCAAGTACATTGATCGCCCCCACCGCACAACCTAGATTGAACTGTGCATCCGATTCTGAGAACCGTTCAGGTTTTTGAGCACCCACAAAAATGATGACTTTATCTTTTATCTCAATCATTCGTTTTGCAGTTTCCAGCATGGTATCGGTACCGTGAGTGATAATGATTTTATCCGTACTTGTTCTATTACACGCTTCAAGAATCATTTCACGGTCTTCAGCAGTTATATCTAAACTATCTTTTTTTAAAAGTAAAACTATTTCATATTCGAAATTCGGATTTATTTTTTTCAAAATTCTATCCACTGCTGGCTCAGTAATTTCAAATGCGTACCCCTTTATTTTCTGGGGATAATCTTTATCAATCGTTCCACCTGTGGTAATGAATGTGATTTGCATCATACTTTGGAAAAGGTACTTGATTAATATATTTTTGGTTGCAAGGTTTTGTTACCTCATAGAATTGATACCGAGCTGAATTGATGCTGAGATGATACTTCACTACTATTTCGATAACCGGTATCAATTAATCTACCAGCTCAGGTTATTTCCACAATGCGGACATGGGTTTGAATAGGCTACTATCAATTCTTGACAGGTGGGGCATGGTACACTTTGGACCTCAGACCCCGCTTCAGGTTGTTCGGATGCTTCTGATTCGGAATCAGCTGGCGTCTCCGAAGTCTCTTCTGTAGGTTCAGGTTCACCAGTAATTTCGGCTTCTATTTCGGCTTCTGGCACAAACTCCAGATCCTTTTCTTCTAACTCCCCGGACTCGGACTCAATAAATTCTTCCTCACCAATATCTTCGGTGCTTTTAATGTCCTCAGTGTCCAGGTCTTCTTCCACTCCCACCAGTTCAGTGGTCTCCTCTTCATCTACCTCAGGTTCGAATTCAAGCTCGTCCTCTTCTGTGGGTGGTTGGTCAATCGTTTCTAGTTCGGGTGGTTCTTCAGCAGATTCGTATGTTTCTGGTTTGCGTCTTCGTAGGAGTAAAAATAAAACTAACAATATTATAATTACAATAATAACGGCTACAATCATTAACATCATTTTATCGAATCCGCGCTGATCACTATCTTTATCATCATCCACATCAGTATCCTTTTCACTGACAGTTATACTCATTTCCGCAGTGTTATCCATGGTATCAGATTCGTAATTTGCTTCTTCGGGTATAATCTCGATTTTTATTATATGCTCTCCCTTAGCTGCGGTCCAATTCATTTCTACCTGGACAGTTGTATTTATCTCAAGTTCTAAAAACTGAATATCACTTCCGAGTTGTACATCATTTACAAAAAATCTAACGGAAAAGGCTGAGGCGGAAGTGGGGCCATTATTCCTTATATTAGCGTATATGGTAACAGTATCACCATCTTTTATGGTTCCCTGAGAAAAATAGATATCTTGTTCGGTTATCCTTAAATTAAAATCGAGTACTGATGATGATCCAGGTTCTACCGTAAGCATAACATCCTTGCTAAGAGATCTATAACCGGTTTTGAAGATATCCGCAGTTATTGTGATATCTGTTTTACTTGTGACACTCGGTCCTCGTACACTTACTGTTAATTCACCCTCCTGATCAGTTTTACCGGTTGCCGGGGTGATTACCAGGTTCGGGTTATTAGAAGATAATTCAACATCAGCCTGAGCAATGGGTTGTATTGTTTGCACTGATGTCACGGTAATTACAAGATTTGTACCCTCACCCGAGTTTATTTGTGATTTATCAAGAGATAATACAGCAGTGAGCATAGGCAGTGATGACTCCAGGGTGGTACCTGATGGAGAATTTGAAATGGGTGACCAGTTCGGCACTTCGTCACCAGCCCGCACGGCGAAATAATATGTGGTAGCTGGTTCAAGCCCAGGGACCAAGAATGTTTCGGGTTCGCCTGTGGCTTTTGGTATCGGTAATTCTTGAATCTTG
This sequence comes from uncultured Thermoplasmata archaeon, assembly GCA_965602865.1. GTDB lineage: Archaea > Thermoplasmatota > Penumbrarchaeia > JAEHCK01 > JAEHCK01 > CBFDAW01. The sequence goes on along the minus strand of CBFDAW010000008.1, from coordinate 8,918 downwards.
GTTGCAGTGTCCCAATTATTAGAGGTAATGGCTACTTCTGCAAATCGGATATCATAAGCCGTCGCAGTACCCTGATCATCATCATCACCCGTTGCAGTCCAGGTTAAAATTGCGGTCGATTCATTGATTTCAACTACTTCCAAATCGGTTATTTTAGCCGGTGGGATCGAATCATCAGAAGCGTAGGTGGTTGCGCTTGCTATATTCGATAGCTCAGAATAATTCGGAAACTCATCATAACTCTTAATGGCGAAATAATATTTCGTTCCAGCAAAGATACCGTTTACAATAAAACTCTCATCTGTGCCTGCCAGTTGTGGCTGGGGCTCATCAAAACATATAGTCGTGCTATCCCAGGAGGTAGTAGTAATCTGGTTCGTGGCATAACGTATGTCATACCCGGTTGCCGTCCCAATATCTTCATCATCACCCGGTGCACTCCAGGTTAATGTAACAGAGTTTATAGAGTTCGTGGTGGCTGATAAATCAGTGATAGCCTCTGGTGGAGTTGTATCCTGGGAAGATAGTGTGGTAGCATTTTCAATATTTGATAATATAGAATAATTTGGTCTTTCGTCATATGCTTTGATGGCAAAGTAATACTTCGTCGATGATAGTAATCCTGTGACAGTATATGCCTGCAGTCCTCCGGCAGTAACAGGTGTTGGATAATCGGGACATAGAGTTGATACCTCCCAGAGTGCGTTAGTGATTGGTATGGTATGGTATCGGATCTCATAACCTGATACCGTCCCGATGTCCCCGTCATCACCGGGTGCGGTCCAGGACAGAGCTACCGATGATGAAGTTGCGTAACCTGCATTCAGATCTGTAATTGCACCTGGTAAAATAGTATCTGTTGAGGGTAAGGTTGTGTTGGATGCAATATTTGATATTCCCGACCAGCGTAGAGCTTCATCGCCTATTTTAATCGCAAAATAATATTTCGTATCCGGGTCCAAATCTGTTACTCGATAGTGCTCGGTCTTCCCGGGGCTTTGTGGAACAGGCTCACTGATACACCCGGTTGATAAGGAAAAGGTTAGATCGGTTATAATTGTGGTATTATATCGAATATCATAATAACTAGCGTTCCCCGTGCTACCATCATCACCTGTGGAGTTCCAAGTTAAATCAATAGTGGTATCAGTGGGATTTGTTGCATTTAGGTCAACCACAGGATCTGGTGATATAATGTCGGGGTCGACTAATGTTGTACTATAAGCGCTGTTCGATATCCAGCCCCAGTTCGGTTTCTCATCGCGTGCTTTAATTGCGAAATAATAAGTGGTTTCTGGCTGAAGACCTAAAACGGTAAATAGTTCAGTAGTGCCCGGTGTACTGGGTGTGATGGATTGTGAGACTACAGTCGCCGAGTCCCAAGTTAGATTATCAACCTGAGATGAATAATATCTAATATCGTATTCGGTTACAGGTCCGGAGCCTACCTCGGAACCGTTATCTGCCGGGGCATGCCAGGTTAGGTTAATTGAATTATTCGTTGGGTTAATAGCCTGAAGGTCGGTGATCTTGCCGGGTAATGTATTATCCATGATACCTACGGTAGTAGTGATAACCAAATTAGACAGTGGTGATATGTTGGGTCGTTCGTCTTCGCTGCGGAGAGCGATGTAATACTGTGTACCTTGTTCCAGGCTGGTGATTTTGAAGGTCTCTTCTGTTCCCGGTGAGGCAGGTGAAGGCTCGCCCGTGCATGTGCTCGCGGAACCCCAGTTACCCGGTGTAATAGTACTTTTAGAATACCGAATGTCATAGCTCTGCACCGGTCCGGAGGCGGGTGTGGTATCGTTATCACACGGTGCGCTCCAGTTAACCGTAATGCTGTTCGTGGTGGCATTGATTGCAATCAGGTCAGATACGTTACCTGGTGATTTGAAGTCGAGGTTACCGCTTAAAGTGTTTATATAAGCTTTTATGCCACTACCCCAGCTACAAGTTACTATGTCCAGTGAGCCATCATTATTAATATCATAACAATTAGATCCATACCAATTACCTGAGGTTGTAAGATTGGTGCTAGTTGCTTTGGTCCAACCCATGTTTGGTCCTGGGCTCGTTGAACCATTTCCGAGGTAAATCTCAATCCCATTATTACCAGTAGCTACAGGTGCTATCAAGTCTAAATCCCCATCTAAGTCAATATCTACTAATTGAATTTGGGTATATCGTGAACTAGTTGGCAAATTTGTATTTGCATTGGTCCATGAGAAAGATGTGCCCCCTGACCCGCCACCGCTGTTTCCCAATTTACACCTTAAACCATTATCACGAGTTCCAAAAACAATATCCATATGCGAATCCTTATTCACATCACCCACGGCGATTCCGAGAGCGGTATAAGATATGGTGAGTCCTGAATTATAGTTCTGCCAAAGGTTACCACTAGTCTTTTGTATATATAAATATTGTGCGCCGCTAGTATATCGGGTTGTAATAATATCTTTTAGACCATCTTTATTCATATCAGTAACTGCTACTGCGGTATATTCACCAGATATAGTCATTCCACTCGATTTCTCCTGCCAGGTTACTGGGTTCCCACCCTTATTTTCATAATAATCCAGGCTGCTCCCATTACATAACACAAGATCAAGTTTATTATCCCCGGTAATATTTGTTAATAATACATTATCTGGTGTACCAGAAGAAGCCGGGGTACTCACATGTGTTGAAGAACTGGTCCAGCTACCACTTCGATATTCCCATACATTTAGCCCCGAGTTAGTATCTGCTCCCCAATGTTCATCTGGAGCATACAGCTCAATATACCCATCACCATCGGCATCGACAAGTGCTAAACCACCCCATGAATTGGACGATGGAAGCCCAGTGGAAGCAGAAGACCATGAAGTACCTCCATTGCCAGTATAAGCATAAAGACCGGTAGTAGTACCGCTATAGTCTTCACCACCAAAGGCGATATCAATATCATTATCATTATTGAAATCTCCAAATGCGATAAAGTTATATTCACCAGAACTAGGTAATCCCGTTGAATTATCCGTAAACCCGAGAGCTCTCGTCCCCCGGGTTGAGCCTAAGCCAGGGGAGGATGGTAACGGGCCCTGTATGTCATCTTGGGCTCCAATAGTCCCAAGCTCGGGTACAGTATTAGAGGTTGGCAGAATAAAAATAAAGTTTGTCAGAATCAACATTAGAATGATCACAATTACCGGCAAGCCATAGCCAACATGTTCTACTTTACCCGTCCATGAAGCAATTAACGAATACATTGATACCACTCTCTAGAAAATTGTCAATTTTAGAAGAATATTTATTATCAATCCATTTTAATGATTATCCCCAGATCAATTTTTAATGAAGTCCTAAATTAGCTACTTTTATTACTCTTCTAGAATATAAATTTTTTGTATCTAGAGATTATTTATAGAGATTCTAACCATTTTCCATATAAATGTGGTGATCCGTATCGGGAGGTAAAAAAGAAGGGATCCTAAGGGAAATCCTTCTCTAAGATACACTTTTAATATCTCCTGGTGTGCTATTGCATACAACAAATGGATAAAATTCAATCCCAATTTAAATTAGTACCACATTCAGGACATGGTGTAGTATATACGGTGATTAGGTTTTGACATATAGGGCATGGTACATGCTGAATCTGTTGAAGGTCAGGTGCTGATATTCCATCCGCTCCTGGCTCTTGCGCGTTTTGGGTTACTTCCTGCAAAGTGGTTTCGTCGCGAGGTACCTCCATAGGTTCGGCTTTTTCTTCAGTCCGCTTGGTTGGGGTCGGCTCGGGTTCAACAGGCTCCGATTCTATTGATTCTTGGGATTCTGTAGATTTTGCCGTTGGTTCAAGCTCCGATCTAGGCTCGGTTTTTACCTCTTCGGGTACTCGAATGTTATCAACCCTGCTTGGTTCTTCTAGCTCGTGTTTTCGTTTGCGAACGACTAAGAATACCAATAAAAATATCACAATAATTATAACGATTATAAGCATCCATAACCAATAGTAATTCGCCGAGCTATCGGTGTTATCTTCTGGATCCCCCTCGTCCTCCACAGGCTTTACAGCAACCGTGAACCGTTTTTCTGCAGTGTTATCCGAGCTATCAGATTCAAAGTTACTTTCAGATGGGATTATTTTTACCCTAACAGTATGATTACCCCCAGAGGCGGTCCAAGACGCCTCAGCTATCTTATAATTACCTGCTTGAAGCCCTGGGACTATTTCACCATCGCCTATCTGCGTATCATCAATATAAAATTTAACGGTGAATTTTATGGCGGTTCGAATGCCGGTATTTGTTATATTTCCATAGATTGTAACCACATCACCAGCCGTTATACTATCGTTTGAAAAAGTAATATCTGAACTAGTAATATGTAAATTAAATTTCTGTTCTTCCAAAGGTGGGTTCATTATTATGGATACTTGAGTGTGATTTGGTTTGAACCCAAGTTTTTCCGCCTTAGCAATTATGGTAACTACCGTGGTCGTGGTAACCGTTTCCGTGGTTAGGGTAACAGAATGAACGCCATCCTGATCAGTTATACCAAATGCCGGAGAGATTGTAAGGCGTGGGTTATCTGAAGATAGATCAACAGTTACTTCGGGTATGGGCTGTGATCGTAACATACTTAGGACTTCAATTTCTAATTCAATACTCTCACCTGAATTCAAGATCGTTTTTTCTGGTCTCATGATCACTTTTAGGTCTGGTTTAATAGTGCCCAAGGTAACCCCCATTGGAGAATTTGACAGTGGTGAATAGTTCGGTCGCTCATCAAAGGCTTTTACCGCAAAGTAATATTTTGTCGATGATAATAACCCAGTGACTGTGTAAGCCTGCAGTTCTCCATAGGATTCCGGCGTTGGATAATCGGGACATAAAGTTGAAACCTCCCAGAGTACGTCGGTGATCGATGAGGTATGGTATCGAATCTCATAACCAGATACCAACCCGGTATCCCCCTCATCACCTGGTGCGGTCCATGTTAGAATAACCGACGTAGAAGTAGTTTGACCCGCACTCAGATCAGTTATTCTACTCGGCAAAATGGTATCAGATGAGGTTAAGGTTGTATTAGATGCAATATTTGATAACCCTGACCAAATTGGTGTTTCATCACCTGCTTTAATCGCAAAATAATATTTAGTATCCGGGTTCAAACCTGTTACATTATAATATTCGGAATTACCTGAATCTTGCGGTATAGCCGCATCATTACACTGAATCGCGGATTGCCAGGTTAGATCAGTAATGAATTCTGTTGAATGCCGTATATCATAATAGCTTGCGTTCCCCGTATTATTATTATCACCCGAGGCGGTCCATGTTAGATTAATTGTTATATCGGTGGGGTGTATTGCCAAGAGGTCGGTTATTGGGTTGGGTGGAATAATATCTGGATTTGGCAAAGTCGTATTATATGGGCTATTCGAAATCCCGCCCCAGTTAGGTTTCTCATCACCTGCTTTTATTGCGAAGTAATACGTAGTTTCAGCTTGTAGATTGGTAACTGTATACGTTTCGGTAGACCCTGGTGTGCTTGGTGAGATAGGTGTTGTACATATCGTAGCTGAAGCCCAGGTTGAATTTGTGATCTCAGCAGAATAATACCTAATATTATATTCGCTGACAGATCCTGAACCGGTATCACTACCATTATCCGCTGGTGCACTCCAGGTCAGGTTAATCGAGTTATTGGTCGGGTTTAACGCTTGAAGGTCAGTGATTTGACGGGGTTGCGTAGTATCTGGTATGCCTAAAGTAGTATTATATACAATATTTGAAAGTGGAGATATGTTTGGTCGTTCATCAAGGCTGCGGAGACCTATGTAATAAAGTGTTCCGGGTAATAACCCAGAGATCTTGAGCCCTTGTGGCGTGCCCGGAGATCCGGGCGTGGGCTCATTGTCGCATTCTATAGCACCAAGCCAATTACCTGCATTGATATTACTAAAAGAATACCTGATATCATAGCTTTTAACCGGTCCGGAAGAGGTATTGGTACTGTTATTTACCGGTGCACTCCAGTTCACCTTGATACTGTTGATGGTAACATTTGAAATTACAAGATCGGTAACGGTTCCAGGCGGAGTGATATCTGGTGTAATATTATTTAACCACGCTTTTACACCACCACCCCAACTCGCGCCAAATATGTCAAAAGAACCGTCTCCATTGATATCTGCATAATTAGCACCGCACCATTTACCAGTGGTGGGTAGGTTGGTGTTTGACGCCAAAGTCCAGCCCATGTTCATGCCCGGGTTCGTTGTGCCGTTACCCAAGTAGAGCTCTATTCCAATATTATTATTATTATATTCGGGTGCAAGTATGTCAAGATCGCCATCAGCATCGATGTCAACTAATTGGATCTGGAAATAAAAATGATTACTTGGAAACCCAATATTTGCAGGCGTCCACGAGAACGATGTGCCGCTTACACCACCGCTATTGCCCAATAAGCATCGTAATCCTGAGTTAGCATGTCCGCCAAAAACAACATCCATATGTGAATCACCATTAACGTCACCAACGGCAACACCCAGGCAAGTTCTAGATGGTAGATTGAGTCCTGCACCATAATATGACCATTGGGGAGTAGACGTGTTCTGGATAAATAAATGCTCCCCGCCGCTGTAATCGCAAGCCACAATATCTTTTAATCCATCTTTGTTCATGTCAGCAGCGGTTACTGCAGTATAACTTCTACTTGTGTTTAACCCACCAGATTTATCGTCCCAATTGACAGGATTGCTGCCATTGTTCTCATAATACTTTATCCCAGAACTTTTACAGATAATAAGATCGATTTTATTGTCCCCCGTAATATTTTCTAATAATACGTTATTACAGGTTCCTGAAGGATATGGTGTGCTGACATGTGAGGATGAATCCGTCCAGGTACTACCGCGGTATTCCCAAACCTTTAAACCATTATTATTATGATTGCCCCAACTTTCATCAGTAGCATAATACTCGGTATATCCATCTAAATCAGCATCTGCAAGCGCAACACCAGCCCATGAATATTGATTAATTAACCCTGTGGAAGTATTAGTCCATGATGCACCACCATTACCTGTATATGCATATACCCCCCGCGGTGGTCCATATTCGTCCTGTGCACTGAATGCGAGATCGATTTCGCCATCACTATTAATATCCCCAGATACAATGAAATCATAATTACCGGTTGTGGGTAGTCCGGTCGAGGTCTCTATGAAGCCCAGCGGTTGACGGTTTCGTGGTAATGAACCGGAAGTGCGCAAGGCGTCATCCTCTGAGGGGATGGTGCTATTGGCTTCACCTGCACCATTTGAAATATTTGTGATGATAAACAAATTAGTTCCGATAAGCATTATTATGATGATAATTGCTAACAAGCCATTTTGTAAGTGTTTCTGTTTATTTCTGTCATTGAAAAAGATGTAACTTCCTCCCAATCCGCGCCCTTTATTGAGTAATATCAGTATCCATTAATTACATAATTTATGTTTATTATAATATATTTAATTATTGGACTTTGATTAAAAAGAAATATTAAAATTTTGGATTTAACCGCGTGTGAGGTGGCAAAAGGTGGTCTCAAATTATCGGAAGGGATCGATTATCTGAGTGGATCACCTGGTTACAGATGCACTGGATAAAGGTGCATAATTATTGATTAGTGTTGAATATAAATATGTATTCAATAGCCTAAAGGTTTTGGATAATGTAACCAAGGACATAATGGTTGCCTTGGAGGAGTTCGTTGGAACAACCCTACCCTCAATTTAAAAATTTAATTATAATACGAATACTATTATCCGGTAACAGTGATGATCTAATTGACATGGGATGTTGTTGCACTTGGAAATATAGTGGCGGATTTTATAGCCGCACCCGTTAAAAAGCTCCCAAATTGGGGTGAGCTCTACCGCATCGAGCAACCCATTATGTTGAACATTGGCGGTAATGCGGCGATCTTCAGCACCAACGCAGCTAAGCTTGGATTAAAAACTAGTTTAGTAGGAAAAGTAGGTGATGACGAAATCGGTGAAATGTTATTAACCAAGCTAAAAGCGGGCGCCGTGGATATTTCACAGGTCAAGCTATCAAAAACAAGCCCTACTTCAGTAACCCTGGCAATTGCCAATGGATCTGGTGAGCGAAGTTTTTTTCATCATTTCGGCGCTAATGGAGAGCTTATGCTTAATGATATTGATTTTAAGTTCCTGTCGAAATCAAAAGCACTGCTGCTATGTTCGTATTTCCTCATGCCAGGGCTTTTTGGAGCACCGGCAATTACATTGCTCAAACGTGCAAAAGAAAAAAAATTAATCACTTTTTTCGATGTCGCCTGGGACCCCTCGGGAAAATGGTCATTGGATGATATTCTAACCTATGTTGATGTGTTTATTCCGAACGAAACTGAGATACTCAAGCTTTCCAATCAGAAAAACATTTCCTCTGCGGTTCGGAAGCTGCTGGATGTTGGTGTTTCAATGGTTGCCGTTAAGATGGGTAGCTCCGGATGTTATGTTGAAAATAATAAAGGTGAAAAACATCGACTTAAGGCGCATAAAGTAAAAGCAATTGACACCACTGGCGCCGGTGATGCGTTTAATGCAGGGTTCGTTTATGGTACGTTATCTGGTTGGGATCTAAAAAAGATTGCTGAATTTGCCAATGCGGCAGCTGCATTCTCCGTAACTAAACTAGGCGGGTCCACTGGAGCACCCACGCGATTGGAAGTTGAGGATTTTATCAAGTTTTAAATTATTAAATACCCAAATTATTATAAAAATATACATATCATTCCTGAAGAAATGATATCTTATATTCAGGGTATACAGTAATTGCGATTACATATTTACTAACGAAGGAATCGACTTTATCTATTTGTACAAACTTAAGCTCCTTAACGAGTTTATTAAAATT
>CBFDAW010000007.1:0-15702 GCA_965602865.1 uncultured Thermoplasmata archaeon | reverse complement strand
ATTTCCCATAATATAAATGCTTGTTTGTGTAAAAATTCCACTTGATATTGTATTATTATGTCCAAATATGCTTAACATTATAGCCTCGAACTTACAAAATGAAAGATTTGAAGAATTACCTTTAATAATCAATATTGGCGTAGAGCTCGACTTAGGACCATAAAAAAATATTTGTTCATTTTTAAAGCCATTAGCGATTAATCTTCCCTTAATTATCAACTTTGAATTGCCCATAAATTCTATCTCTACACCTGATTCTATAGTAAGAGTAGTATTTGATTCCACAATAACAGAATTAGGTGGCTCTAGATTAATTATATAAGGGCTCCCTGCCTTTGTCCAGATAGTATCTATTGTAATGTTATAATCAACAACAGTTCCATTTCGAGCTCGCGGAGAATAATCCTTATTATAAGTTTCACTATTTGCCTTATACTCTACTGAATATCCAATCGTGATCAAACATACAATTAGAAAATAGACCGTTATGATTATCATCTTTTGTTTCATGTTTCACCTGTCAATCTTTCTAATTAATCATTGGCTGCTTAATATAAATAAAGTGTTGTACACTTTTGGGCTTGATTTAAAAGGTTTACGGATTTAAATCACAATATTAAAAACATATACTATTGAGTTTATAAATATTTTATAGTACAAAACTCGAATTAACATCAGCATTCCCAGCTCGTTTGCCAAGTCATTAAGATATTTCAGACGCAAATCCACACCACCCTGTAGAGACACCCACTATTCTTATAGGCTCTGTACGCAGGCGTGCCGAATAAAAGAACGAGCTGGTGCATGTATATAATTTAAACAATAACTGAGATTGTATGTTCATCCTTAAGAAAAATTTCAGCGGCTTTTACTTTTTCGATATTAATAGCATCAGCAATAGCTTTGGGAATTGTTATCATGTAAGAATTGCCTCTCTTTGAGATTTTTACTTTTTCATGTTTCTTTGCTTGCATAAGTAAATAAGCTTTTTCGATTTCATAAGGGCTTATTAGTTCATACCCACATTTACATCTCCAACCTTTAACTTTAGCTTCAGCTACTTCTATTTCTGTGGGTTTACACTTCTTACCACAATCCGGGCATTTAATGTCCCCAGATTCAAGTATTTTTCTATTCATGTCTTAATCCTCCTTTTACCGATGTGTTTTATAATCCATACATCTTCGTCCATAGAGTATGAATAACTTGGAATTAGTTTTACAAATATCTCGAAATTTCCTTTTTTAATTGATCTTCCAATTTCTCCTTTTACCATCATTTTATCTTTGAAATCGTCACCATCTAATACTATTTCTTCAACCATAGATGGCGGTATATCATGTCGAGCCATATCTTTCAATGCATCATAAGTTGGGATGCAAAGTTTCTTTTGGTATCTTAAATTAAACATATTAACATTACCTGTATAAACATTATGTTTAAACTTATTATTAAAACCTTTGATGCTCTTACAATCTTAAATCTTAAGAAAAAGAGTAACAGAAAAATAATATGATTATTAAGTTATCAATAATAATATTCTTCATATTATCCCTTCCCCTCGCCCGCCTGTGGTGGACAATCGGGTTGTGGGATTTTGCGAAATAAAAAAATGCGTTATTATTAACTTTACGTAGCATTTTTTTATTTAATGCATGAAATGCCGCATACCAGTAAACACCAGAGCTATCCCCAGATCATTTGCAGTATTAACGACTTCTTCGTCTCTATTTGACCCCCCAGGTTCCACAATATACCGGATATTATGCGCCGCCGCATTTTTAATATTATCATCGAACGGGAAGAACGCGTCAGATGCAAGCACGCACTCGCCCATTTTATTCTTGATGAACTCTTCACGGCTTTCGGTAGGCGCCGGCTCTAAACTATCGTACATGATCCCGAAGTTCTCCTCGGCTTTCGTTACCGCCAGCTTACGTAGTGCATCGACACGGTTCGGTTGACCCGCACCCATACCCATCACCTGGAATTGTCCCGGTTTGTATTCGTAGCCGATCATTATAGCATTCGATTTCGTATGTTTAGCCGCCCGCCAGGTGAATTCTGCCAGCGCACGTTTCTGTTCAGGGAATGTGCTCTTCGTTGCGGTTTCCCATTTCTCAAATGTATCGAGGTCACGGCTTTGCTCGAGCATACCGCCCACTACATACCTATAAGTCTTCTCCAATGGCTTACCAATAAACAAATCAGGTACCTGAAGCAGCCTGATATCTTTACTTTTGGTTTTCAAGAATTCCAATGCATCCTGCTCGAAATCAGGGGCAATAATCGCCTCCACAAACTTACCCTTTAGAAATTGTGCAGTTTCCAAATCAACCTTTTTCGTGGTGGAGATCACCGACCCAAACGCTGACACCGGGTCACCCTGCCAGGCTGCCTCCATGGCTTCGCGAAGGGTCTTACCGGTCGCCAAACCGCATGGGTTAGTATGTTTTATGACCGAAACCGCAATCTGGTCTTTGAACGATTTCACGGACTCGAATGACCCGTCACCATCGACATAATTATTGAATGATAACTCCTTACCATGCAGTTGTTTAATCTGGGAGATACAAGATTCACTCACGCCCTCTTGACGATAGAATTTCGCTTTTTGGTGCCAGTTCTCACCATACCGCAGTGATTTGCCATTAACGAATTTCAGTCTCAGTATCTGTTCATTTATTAAATTCTTACTTAAATAAGTATCAATCGCGGCATCGTAATCGGCAGTATGCCGGAATACCTTTACTGCTAGCCGTGCCTTGGTCTCGGAACTAATCTCACCACTCTCCCGAAGCTCTAATAAGATTCTTTCATAATCATTGGGATCAGTTACCACCGCCACATGTTTAAAGTTCTTTGCCGATGACCGCAGCATGGTGGGTCCGCCAATATCGATGTTCTCAATAGCGTCTTCCAGTGTCACATCCGGTTTTGCGATGGTGGCTGAGAACGGGTACAAGTTTACTACTATTAGGTCGATCAACTCAACATTCTGCTCCTGGATTTGGCGCATGTGTTCGGGGTTATCACGAACCGCTAATAATGCTGCATGGACCTTAGGATGTAAAGTTTTTACGCGTCCATCCATCATTTCGGGGAAACCAGTGTACTCCGAGACATCCTTGACCGTTAACCCAGAATCACGAAGTTTCTTAGCGGTACCGCCGGTTGATAAAATCTCAATACCAAATTCAGCTAACCCGGCAGCAAATTCAACAATTCCTGTTTTATCTGAAACACTAATTAATGCACGTTTAACTTGGGTCATAATTTCCTCCCCTAGATAGTTTTATAATCGGCCAACCTCAATATCTTGTAAATCTATAAAAATTATGATAGAATTTCATAGAAAAAAAAAAAGCATTTGGTTGTGGGATTATCAAAACCGAGCCATCTAAACTGAAGGATTTAAAAATATTTTCGGACGAACAACTCAAGAGATTACAAGAGTACAATATTTCAACCGCCGAACAGTTCGTAGGGTTATGTGCCACCACCGAAGGATTCAATGGTATAATGAATGTATTAAGCATAAATCGTGACCTGTTGAATAAAATGCTAACTCAAGTAAAAAACCAATTACCAACCGATCTTGCGGTGTTGTTATCAAAACCCACACCTTTTACACCACCATTAGGTGCTCGGAAACCCAGAAAGAAAAAAAATGCATAGATGATTAATTAAAGATATATGGAGGCAGTTCATGGTAAAACAACGAATTAAACCATTGTTGAAAATCGTAGGTATCGACCCGAAGTTCATTAAAACATTTTCGGTTCTTGGCATTGACTCGGCCGAGGAGCTCGTGGCACTTGCGGCAACACCGAATGGGTTACAAAAGCTTGCGAAATTACTTCGTTTGGACGAGAAGACCATTAAAAAAATGGTTGAGTCTGCCAAAAAGAGCCTGCCAAAAGAGCTTGGGGAACAAATGGCAAAAGCATCCGACCTACAAGTTATGTTTGGTGCACGGATTCCTGAGCGCCGGAAAAAGTTCGAAGCCGCACTAGCAAAACACCCTGCCGCTGCACCAAAACGCAAAGCATCACAGTTTGCTAATATAATCACCACCGTCTCGGCAGTCACCACACCAAGTGAGGTTAACCTGATACCGCAGATGACATCAATTAGAAACCAGGGTAATCGGGGCACGTGCGTTGCGTTTGCCGCCGTAGCGGTCCGTGAGTTCTTAACAGGGTCAAAAACCGATCTATCTGAGCAATATCTCTATTGGTGGTGTGATGGTCATGACAGTGTCCCCGAGGAGCCAGGAACCACCGTGGAGATGGGATTCAATGGGTTATTCCAAAATGGCGTATGTCTTGAAAAAACCTGGAGATATAACCCAAATCCAATTGGTGGAAATGAAGGTCAGGGGCCGCCACCTACCGTTGCCGCTGAAGAAGCAAGTAAATATAAGATTCTTAAAATTGTTGATCTTGACGAGAACTCGATCCAAGAGTTAAAAGTATGTCTCCAAGGAACCACTGAGGTTCCAGGAAAACCGATTACATTCTCAGTGCCTGTATATAATAGCTGGCTAAAATCTATGGCTGTAACTTTATCAGGTCAGATCACCATGCCGCTCCCCGGAGAGGAAATAGTAGGCGGGCATGCAATGGTATTGGTCGGTTACCAGGATGATGCGTCGGTACCGGGCGGTGGGTTTTTTATTATCCGTAATAGTTGGGGTAATTCGTGGGCGGAAAAAAGTGAATATGGCTCAGGTTATGGCACAATACCATATAGATATATCACCGATTATTGCTGGGAAGCGTTCACCGGTGATGCAGAGCCTCAGGGGAAGGTGTGTTTCATGGCAACGGCGGCATACGGCTCACCATATGCACAAGAAGTACAGTTCTTACGGAATTTCAGAGATATCAAATTGAGATCAACCGCTGGTGGGTACGCTTTTGTTGAATTCTACGAAAAGATTTACTATAGGTTTAGCCCATACATTGCAAAAAAGATGCAAAAAAATGCATCGGTTAAAAATATACTACGCTGGTCCGTAGTTGCACCGATTGTATTCGCCCTTAAAAAAGCAATTGAATTTATTGAACATGATAAACATGATGACCCCAAAAGTGAAAAGAAAGATTAATTTACCTAAACTTTTAAATATTAATACACATTAAAAATATATACTAACCCATAGTTAATAGAAAAAAAGAATTTGGTAATTCGAAGGATGAGCTAATGAGAACTAAAATGAAAAATAGAATGACAAAAACCATGACCCTAGGTTTATTGACATTACTTGTATTTTCAACCATGACATATTTAGTATCGGCTAAAGCTCCGTCTTCGGAAATTACTAAGCAAGGCCACGGTACCTTGACGACCTCGGAGTCGTCCAAATTGGCTGACCCCTCATGGTCAGATATAAAAGATACTTATTCGGAATATATTAAACATCGCAAACGCGCCGGTAATGTAATAGATAATGAGCTTAATGATATATTATCCAAGACTAATTCAACTGACCAGCTCGAGGTTATAGTTCAATTTATGACAGATATAAATGAACGTGATCTGAACCTACTAACCGAACAACGACTTGAAGTTTTTCATAAATATACGGGCATTCCTGCAGTCTTTGCCAAAGGTAATAGACAGGCAATCTTAAATCTGGCAAACTCAAAGAGAGTTTTTTGGATCGAATATAATGATCCAATAGAATTTCACATGGACGTGTCATTACAGACTATTAACGCCACTAAGACCTGGAATAATATTGTTAAAGATTCGAACGGTCGTGAGCTGCCGGCTATTGACGGTACCGGTGTCACGGTCGTTGTTTTAGATACGGGAATAGATGCTGGTCACCCGGACCTAGATTATAAGGAAAAGACCATATCTAACCTCAAGTCAGACTTTGGCTTTGGTCCATGGGTTGAAATGGAGAACAGCGATACGAGTTATGGCCACGGTACTCACTGTGCAGGTACCGTTGCGGGGAACGGTGATGCCAGTGGCGGTGCACGTCGAGGTGTCGCACCGGGGGCGAGTCTTATAGGACTCAGCATCGGTGATTTCGGTGTTAATCTTGCTAATGCACTTGGCGGTTATGAATGGGTTTATGACAATACCAAACCGTATACTGGCGAATCGGGGGACTATAATATCCGCGTAGTAAGCAATAGCTGGGGTCCTAGCGCTAATAAATACGATCCAAATGATGCGATCTCTCAATATATCGAGAAATGTGCCGTTGAAAAAAATGTGGTCTCCGTATTTGCCGCCGGGAATTCCGGTGAGGATGACCATGATGGTCATACCGTCGAAACCAATCCGTATGGTAGTACACCAATGTCCATCGCCGTCGCCGCCACCGAACGAAACGGAGAAGCAATGGCGGTCTTTAGCTCGCGTGGTGAAAAAGGGTTGAATGAAACTTGGCCGGATATTAGTGCACCGGGGGTGGGAATCTGGTCCACTGCTGCGAGGAGAACTTACATTAGTATCATGAAGAATCTTCAGGACTGGTCGGAACTTGACCCCTACTACTTTGCCATCAGCGGTACCTCCATGGCAACACCGCATGTGGCTGGTTCTGTGGCGTTATTGTTCCAAGCATGTCCAAGCTTGAAATTAAGCACACAGCACGATGATTTCAGCAACCTGGATAATGAGAGCTACTCGGATATAGAAGGCGGCTGGTGGAACTCGCCTCAAACCCTTGTACATGAAGCCGAGCTCATACTTGAGGCTGCCGCCGAGTATATCGTTCCGGAGGGTGATAACGGCGTACCCAAGAACTATACCGAGGGCTGGACCAGTTCCAAATCCGATTTTGCCCAAGGGTACGGCCTGATAAATGTCGAGCGAGCTGTTTCCATTGCCCTAACATTAAACGAACTGCGAACCCGCGACTTCGATGATAACGGTAAGCCCGATTATCCCAATGCATCTGTCTATGATGCAATGAAACAATACACATCAATACTCGAGCGTAAAAACGAAACTGTAGAATCCAATAAATTAATTACACAATGGGAAGGTGACTGGACACGGTTTACGAACCAAACTACCTATCCTAACCAGTTCTTATCCACCGACCAATCGCATTTCATATACATCCCCGAAGCCGCAAGTAAGCTGGTGCTTGATCTACATTATGAACCCATTCAAACCAACGACGAATTCGTCTCGGTAGCAAGGATCAGACAGGTCATCGATTATACCGGTGATGGTGACCCGGATTGGCCAGAGTCGGCAACTTATTCGAACAAGCATTCTGAAATCGATTTGAACGCCGGTGGGTTTGGTAGTAACCGTGGTAAACTATGGAATTTCAATATTGAAGGAATAGGTGTTGGTATACCCGGTGCGCCGTCTGGGAATTTATTAGGTGAGAGTTATTATGAGATTACGGTAGAATACTCAGTTGATTTGAAAATCATATTTGATACACCAACTGATGAGGTCATTAACTCCAATTTTTCGAGTTATGATATTAATAACCCAAAGAATGGTAATCTAAAGATCGGTGGCCCCACCAGTAATTATCAAAGTGGTGATTTGAATATTTATCATTCAATTTTCAATCTTCGAAATGTTCGACCGATAGAACCCTCTTTTGAGGAAGAAAAAGAACAAAAACCTGGGACACCATGGTATGTTTGGCTGTTACTAGCATTGGCGTTATTTGTGCTTTGTATATTATTCTACCGTAAATATCAAAGAGAAGAGCGGAAGAAGAAATAAGAAATATTTGATTGTGATATTTCCTATCAAACAAGAGGAGAGAAACAAATGAGAACGATATTTATACTCGTTTCTCAATTAAAAATAGACAATAGAAACATTAAGAAGAATAAGAAATTATTCAAGTTAAATGATAATCTCTCCAAGGCGTTAACCATCGTAAACCGACATAAATATGAAGCATCTATTAGAGAATGGGACAATGCAATAAAAGTCGATCCGAATAATGAATTACTTTGGAATAATAAAGGAGTATCATTAGTTAGATTGGGTGATTTGAAAAAGGCCATAAAATGCTATAATAAAGCCCTAAAACTGAACCCAAATTATGAAAATTCCTGGTTCAATAAAGGTAAAGCACTAACAAAATTAGAGAAGTATAAAGACGCTGTCAAATGTTATGATCATGCATTAAGACTAAACCCTCAAAATATTAGCGCCTGGAATAATAAAGGAATCTCATTGCGCGCCATTGGACGATTCAAAGAAGCATTAGCATGCTTTGAAAAAACCATAGAGATTGACGAGAATTATGAGTGGGGCTGGCATAATAAAGGATTTACATTAAATGAAATGGGAGAAATTAAAAAATCACTGGAATGTTACAATCGAGCGGTAGAGATTAATCCAAATTATCAGTCAGCTATTCGCAATCGCCAACGATGTTTAAAGATCCTAAAACTACAAAAGAAGGAAGCATCATTACATTCAAAAAAGCCTAAAAAAAAGAAATTGGTGCGCTCGATGAAATAATCGAAACCGTGAACCATATCTTCACGGTTGGGTAATCGTGTGATACAATGGTCGAGATGAAGGAAAAAGTCAAAATCAATGCATTTCTGAAAGAGAGGGTAATTTCGAAATTTTCTGAGGAACCACCTAATTACTCTGGAAGTAATTCTGAAGCTGGTGAGAGCATAGATAATATGGAAAATGCAGGTGATATCATCGATATTGGGAACCTTGGTAGTTTTCCCCCTAAAACCACAATTTAATAAATAAAAACGCCGGGATCTGAGATCAAAATACCATTGAAGAAAATCAATTTAAAAGATGTCAAAATCTACGACGGGTTAAAGGATGATGAGATCAAGGAAGAGCATATCCACCATGTAGCATGGGTAGAAGAAGGCGACGCATTGTTTAATCTTGGTGGCTACGAAGAAGCAATCGAATCATATAATAAAGCATTAGAAGAAGACCCGGAGAATGTTGAAGCCTGGAATAACAAAGGCTTGGCTTTAACTATTTTAGGTCATTATCAAGAGGCAATTGATTGTTTTGATATTGCACTTGATCTTAACTCTAACTTCGGTGTGGCATGGTACAATAAAGGGTATGCATACCATGGTTTGAACCGATTGGAAGACGCTATTGAATGCTATGATAAAGCAGTACTATATAATCCAAATGATGAAGTACTGTGGAATAACCGGGGAAATGCTGAGTATAACCTCGGGCGATATCTTGATTCGATTACTTATTTTAAGAAAGCGCTGGAGATCAATCCAAAGTATGAGATCGCTTGGAATAATATCGGTAATTCTTATGAACATTTAGAGGATTTTGAAGAAGCAATAAAGTACCATGATTTGTCCATAAAAATCAACAAGGATTTTGATTATGCATGGTATGCAAAGGCGTTTGCATTGGGTAAATTAAAACAATACGAGGAGTCGCTAAGATGTTTTGATGTTTCTATAAAACTTAACCCATATTACGAGCTAGCCTGGAGTAGAAAAGGTGATGTTTTACTTGAAATGGGAAGATATAACCAGGCACTCCATTGTTACGATAAGTCAATTGAAATAGACACCGAATGTTTAGAAGCCTGGACTGGTAGGTCACGGGCGCTAATCCTATTGGAGCGATATGAAGAAGCGATTAAATGTTTAATTAAGATCTCAGAGATCAAAAATGAAGAATCTGAAGTTCTTGGCGATGAGGAAAAATTTACAACAGAAAAAGAAAGATATGAGATGGTCGTAAAACAACTTAAACGTGCAATCGAGATAAATCCTAATGATGATCTGTCTTTGAACAACCTCGGGTACGCATTAGCAGAACTCAAAAAATATGATAGGGCAATATACTATTACAATCGCGCGTTGAAAATCAACCCAAGATACGAAATCGCATGGTGTAATAAGGGTTACGCGCTATCAGCGAAACAAAAATATCGTCAGGCAATACGATGTTTTAATAAAGCGATTAAATTATTTCCAAATAATGAGTATGTATTAACCAGTAAAGGCGATGCACTTATATCATTGGGTAAATTTAAAAAAGCGCTTGGTGCTTATGATAAAGCTCTTCAGATCAACCCAGAATATGATGATGCACTTATTAAACGCCAGAAATGTCTTGAGCTATTACATAGAATTTAATGATTAATTAGCACATTATATCTTTCTGGACTTTAGTCTGATAAACCTATGCAGGTATTTCAAT
Source organism: uncultured Thermoplasmata archaeon (assembly GCA_965602865.1). Taxonomy (GTDB): domain Archaea; phylum Thermoplasmatota; class Penumbrarchaeia; order JAEHCK01; family JAEHCK01; genus CBFDAW01. Next base: position 5,532 of record CBFDAW010000007.1, on the reverse strand, counting down.
GCGAAAGAACATAATAGATTCAATCGCGATGGATCTTACGAAATTGAAATTTGATATGGATTACTTAAGATCAAATGAAAAACTCTATACTCCTACCGGTATCATCCTAGAGCCATACGCTAAAGCACATAAGCTATCTATAGAGTCGTTGGAGAAACTTGTTAGAAATAATTCATTTTTTAAACTAGGTACCACTACTATTAAAACTGGTTTGTTCTCTAAACGCGATAAAGATGTCGATACCATTGAATGGGCGGATCTTGAAACCGTTAGGAAAGAGTATGTCAAAAACCCAAATAAGATCTTATCTGAATCATCGGCATCCAGCTTTTTAACGCAGAAAGTAATACAAATTATTTCTAAGGAGCGCTCTAAGGTGGATTTTAAACCGACGCTGAAGACCACGAAGCTAGCTTTTAATTATCCAAAATATAATCGAACTCAATTATATAAAAAATATCTCCCAGATGAGTTAAAGAAGTATCAACACGAAGGCAGAACAGAAAGTACTTTGGAAAAGAAGTTCTTAAAAAAAGTTACCAAGGGCTCGGAATTCCATTTCAGTGATGGTAAAGTTGCATATAATTTATTGACTTGGTTCCAATGTATACAAATGGCGGCTAATGATATAATCGCTTTACACCTGAAAAATAATGATTTCTATCATTGGTTGGAGGATAAGGTTAAAGCCCCAGAGTTATCCAGGATCTGTTTAATATTAGGAAACCAATTGCAAAACGAGGAGTTAAGCGAGAAAGAAGTAAAAGCTGAGTTTCTGAGTAAAATCACTAAAACATCGCTAAACAATATCATTTTCGACATGGTTATACTTCCACTACTGCGAAAAGTAAAATCCAATGACCAATTAAAAGCTGAGGAGGCAATAGATAAACTGCTAATGCTCGGAGATGTGCGAGTGATCGAGCCATTGCTGGAACGGATCTTCGACAGCCAACCGCAAATCAGGCATAAAATCATAGTAGGATTAGGTAAGGTCGGGGATAAACGCATTACACCCACTTTGGTAAAGATCCTAAAACATTCCAAAGACACTCAGGATAGGTTATTAGCTGTTAAGACACTAGGTGGCATCCGGGACCCACGGGCGATCAAAGCATTGAAAGAAGCTGCAAAAGGTAATGATGAGGTGGGATTAAAAGCAGCTCAGATTTTAAGTGCTGCTGATTAAAAACCAATGTTCTTTATTCTTTCTCACTCAAATCTCACCGCTTATCCCACACTGTGGGCATTTTACTCTCCCGTGGATTAGAGTGGTTTTAAAAACGGTTTCACAAGATGGGCACTTGAATTTCTTAAACTGTGAGTCCATCTTAGATTCATTTTTTATATTCAACTTACCAGGTAACCCACAACCAGGGCACTTTATTATATCCGCTTGTAGATCTCCTATGAAGCTTGTCCCACAACCTACACATTTTAATTTCTTCAAGTTGCTTGCCGTTGCTTTATCTAAAATTATAGCATCCGCCGGTTCTGGCTCAGAAGATATAAACTCCTCGGTTAATTGTGAGGCGGGCTCAATACGAGGAGCCGCTCGACCCATCAGGTTACCCGGAGTACTTAAACCGGTTGGCTCGATAACGCTCTGGCGATAACTACGATGGACGATTATAAATAGAAATGACAATACTATAAAAATAAATGCGATTATTGTAATGATTAAAAACAGATTATGTGTGGTAAAAAAGGTTGATTCAGTATCTTCTTCTAAGATTAAAATTGTAATCTCAGCCTCATTTATGCTTTCAATCCCGGCTTCATCGCGGGCTTTTAATCTTACATCATAATCTCCCGGTTTAAGATATCTATGCTTAACCTCAGGTGTACTCACCCAGCCACTCGTCGAACCGTCACCAAAATCAATAAAATATCCCTTAACCTCAAAATTATCCATGGATTTCGTGAAGTCAAAGGTGATCATATCATTCACTTCAAAGGTGAACATATCGGTTTCAAGTTTAGCTTTTGGAGGAGTTCTGTCTACCTTGAACGCCTTCCAATGCTCAGAACCAATATTACCCGCAAGATCAACTGAATGATAATAAATTGTACTCATTCCTTCAGGGATTGTTACGGTCTCCAGAGCTATCGAATCAGGACCATATTCAAAATGATAATATACCACCGCTTGAGATTCGGTTTCGAATTCGACGGAGGGGTAAACATTATACCAATCGTAATCCCCCGAAGGTTCTTCAGGTGTCACCATTATCTCGATTTCGGGCTTGGTCGTATCAATTCGTAGCTCATATGATGCCTTCTCACCAATGTTTCTGGCGGTATCAATGGAGTAATAACATAGAGTATGAACACCCTCTAAACCCTGGATGGGGTTTTTGTATACTAAAGCAGACCCATTATCCCAACAATAATGTATTGTCGCATTCTGCTCTGAGCGTAGTGTAATTTGGACTTTGGAGATATAGAATCCATTCTGTCCATCCGGTGTTTCTGGTGTGAGTAGATGAGTTGTCAGTGGTGAAACAGTATCAAGTTTTATAATAACGTTTCTTACCTTTTCGGGACAACCTGCATAATCTATGGAATAATAATGAAAATTAAGAACACCTTCCCGACAAATTATTGGCTCTGTGTATAAATATGAAATATTTTCCCCCGTGGAATCCCAGTAATAATACGTTTTTGCATTCTCCTCGGTTTCCAAAAAGATCGTGGGGGGAATGATATACCAGTTGTCCAACCCATTTGGTGATTCAGGCTCAAGGGTTAAGTTCGTAATCGGTGGTGTAGTGTCAACTTTGATCGTTACAGTAACCGTTTCACCCACATTACCCGAGTGATCACGCGAATAAAAACTTAGATCATGTATACCAATCGGTGCGACTATCGACTCCAAGAATGTTAGGTTTAGGTCGTCATCAAAGGCATAATATACTACTGCTTCAGGTTCACTAGTGATATTAATCGTTGGCTGTTGAATGTACCACCCGTGCATGCCATCCGGTTCAACCGGGTCAAGCTTTAAATTACACAGCGGCGCCGTTACATCCACGTTTACATAGAATTGCCGGGTGGGCTCAATATTATTCGCAGGGTCTATTGAATAATAATATAAAACATGTTCACCCTCAGAAACGTGGATTGGTTCGAAGTATATTTCTGCAGCTTCGGACTCAAACCCGTCCCCGGATGTATTATCACGGTCCCAATAAAAATATGTGATAGCTTCTTCATCTGTTGTAAAATTGATATATGGTATAGTAACATACCATTCATTCTCACCATCGGGATTTGCAGGTGTGATTTCAAGCTGTGTTTCCGGTGGTATCATATCCTTAATAGTGATCTTTTCAAGATAGGGAATAAAATTTATTTTCGAAACAGTAAGATTAACATTTATCGGTAAGTTAGCGATATCAAATATAACCTCACCGGTACTAGATGTATGTTTGACCTTGAATACCTCCAATTCACCGGTTGGCGATGATGACTGAATGCACACTGAGGCATCCAAAACTGGTTGATCGGTCTCATTCTTTACGGTAATGATTATTGAATCTTCTTGTGAGTTATTTGTAACATTAAACTGCCGCGGAATCGCATTCCAGAGCGGCAGTGTGGGTTCACCTAATAGATTGACTTCCAACCAGCATGCCTGGACCTCACCGGATGTGTGCGTATCGGTAAAGTAAGTACCAAAGCTATCCGAGTAATGCTTTTTACCATCGGTAAATGTATCACCCAGAATAAGATTATATTGAGATAATTGTCTGATAAAGTCTTCCTGGAGGCCCGTGGCAAAGGGTTGATAACCGTTCCCGATCGTGCCCACTGAAGTTCTTGCTGAGCCGATATATCCAATCCCCGCATCATCAATATTCTCGGTGAAGGTTTCGCCGATACAATCACCGAAATTTCCGTACCCGGAGTCCGAGGGGTCATCGAACCATTCGGTCAAACATGACATTGCATATACAACCGGTTTCATGCCACCATTTTCAAACCCATTTACATCTCCTTTATTTAATAACCCACTATATCCATAATTATAGGTCCAAGATGTAGGTCCGCCATGACCCAGATAGTTAATAAATGTGCAGCCATTATTTATGGATTTGACTATTTCGCTTTTAGAAAACTGTTTATTACCCGCATCCGAGCTCTCGTAAAATTTATCATATGTATCATAGACATATTTCAAATAGTTGTCATAATAATATTCGCTTTGTTCAGCACCATCGCCCTCATTATGTACATTAGGTCCGATTAAAATAACCTTGCCGCACCATTCCTTGATGCCGGGGTTACATTCATAATTGATAACCTCGGCTACCCAGGATGCCATCTTTATCTCTGAATTAATGGCAATCCGTCCCACGGCTACATCAGGATAAATGTCATCCAAGTCACCGAGCTCGCCGTATATATGGTCCTCATCTACATCCCAGGTGCTTTCTCCAGTTATACATGCATAATAACTATCTGACGGAATCTCACCATCATCTGCACCCGGGTACGGGTCCGGGTCCTCGCACATGCGTGGCGGTACGGTATCATAATCACCGGCGAGGAGCACATATTCCGTACCCAGGTTGTTATATGCATACCTAACAAAACTCCTTATCTCCTCAGGTTCATCGTAACCCGTGAATGATTCGTTCTGATAGATTGTGCTAACATCTACGATCTTAGTTGTTATCCCTTTCCGAATCTTCCAGGCGGCTAACGGCTCCAACTCGTCCATTAACGGGCTGGTGGTTAAGATCAGGTACTTGATTTCCTGGCCTATATCCTCAACCGCCCGTGCCCGTGTGCACGTCTTTGCGGATTCGAAGTGGGTAATTTTATTGATTGCCGGTGTTGTATAATTGATCCTTACATGTGCATTCTGGTACAGCCTAGCAGCCTTTAAACACGGATTATATTTACACGGGAAGAGTTGGAAACTATATCTATTTTGGATTACATTATTTACATTATTTTGGTCAATTTTAGTTATTAAATAATCATGCTCGGGATAATAATAATTATAGGAAAAATATTCTTCAATTCTTTGCTGTACAGCGTGTTCATTTAAATCGGTATCGTAATTATCCTCCAGACTCTGGTTTTCAACACCAGTATAGTCCTCGGCGTTCTGCGGAGCTATTAGATAGTCCAGTTCAGGTGCGGGTTGGAGGTTAATCGAATCCAAATCAATGGCATTATAAAATGTAACTTTAACCTCGATGATCTCATATTCGGTTCGTAAAATCAAATCTTTAATAGGTACCTGCGGCACCCAGGGGATAAAATTACGGATGCAATCATTAATCTCGATCACATCCCACTGCTCACCCCAACGCTCGTGAGCATCATACACTATATCAAAATCGAATTCGAATTCATATTCCTCAGATATTCCATTTAATGCTTTTTCCGGGGGTTTATTTTGTTCATTTGGATAAACATTATCATTTGATCTTAGCTCATTCATCCTATTTTTATCGGTTGATTGCGAAATTCCAGCGAGATTTATTTACTCATTGCTGTTCCGTCCAATAGATACGG
>CBFDAW010000006.1:0-16637 GCA_965602865.1 uncultured Thermoplasmata archaeon | reverse complement strand
GGCAATTCCATTCCTAAATTCTAGATAGTTTTCTCCTGATGATTTTTCAAATGAACAATTTGAAAAGCTCCAATTATCCAGTTCGGAAGGAATTACGAATGCATATCCATTACCTGAAAACTTAGAGTCCTCTACGACCACATCAGAGATTGTACTAGAATAAGGCTCTTCAAAATCTTGCCCTGTTAACGCAATTATTGGTCAATTTATTGTGCAATTTTTAAAGAGAAAGTCCTTCGAATCATCAGGTACCACCCAACTAATTCCACAAAAAGAATCTTCATCCGTGGTTATTATAGTACAGTTCATAACATAGATATGCGAATTAAACGAATAAAAATATAGTCCTCGAAAGTATACATTTGTCATCTTGATGTTCTCTAAAGTTATGTTTTCACAACTATCCCTTATACAGATTCCATCTTCAATCCCAATTATTGTATGATTTCGTATGATATTCTGTTTACAATTAACAATTATTAAACCATAATAGAATCTTTTTCCGGTATTTTCGAAAAAGCAATCAATTATAGAATTATTATTTGAGGAGACTAAATGTAGACTATATGTTAAATTATAAAATCTACAGCTAGTTATTGAATTATTGTGCACTTTCGAGAAAGTTAGCCCATATGAATTATATATTGGGAACGTGCTCTCTTCGCAAGAGAAAGTACAATTGGAAACGATATTATCTGATGAAGCTGATGAGCTAAAAATTATTCCATTTCTCATATTATTTATAGTAGAATTTTTTATTCTTACATTGTTAGTTTCAATAAAAAGCCCTTTCGTATGATCATAATACGAGGGAAAAAATGGGTTAAATGAACCATTCCCACATTCTTGAAGAATACTGTTCTCCATTTTAAATTCTGAGTCCGATTTGACCCAGAAGGTATAGCAATGTGCACCATCTTTGATTCCACTGGTTATTGTTGAGCTGTCATTTGTTATTGGATCGTTGTCGTAATCGAGTATGTGCATTAGACCCTTGGTTTCCACGACTATACCGAACAATCCATTGGCGGGACTATTATTCCCAGGGATTGAGCAGTTCATTGTAAGCGTGACATTTCTAAGTATGAAATCGCCAAAAACAGAAATATTACCGTTCATCACTAGTGTAACATTGATAAGTTCAAGAGTGCCTGTGTTATTAATTGTTAAATTGCCATTTACTTCAAGACTAGTATCATTAATTACGGTATAATCTTCCACCCACCAGTCGCTGTTTGGTGGTGGCGGACCCATGGGTGTCACTCCCAAGGAGTATAAAGGGAAGTTAACGGTCATCATGGTTGCGATAATTATTAAAGCAACCAATGCCTGGTTGAGCTTCATTGCAACACTTCCAATATTAGTTCATAATATTATTATTTGTAATTATGGGTGTTTCCATCTTGATATGGGATTGCTTATATATAGCCATTGGTGTGCGATTTTGAGTGTTTTCCTTAGTTTGGTGTTTGGCTTTTGTATGTCACTGGTTTTCTGGTAGCTCGACTATTTGTGTATTACTATCAAGTTCCTCTTCTAAAGTCTGTGTTTGAACATTTGAAAACGGTGATTGTAGTATTTTTAATTCTTCCGAAACCGAATCCTCGGCACAGCCTTCAACAAAAGGTGATATTGGAATCTCAGGTTCTTCATGTGGTGGTAGGTCAATGTCAGGTGGTAGTTCCATATCTGGAGATACTTCGGTAAGCTCAGAATTTTCTTCTGATGTTTCAGCGGTGCCGGTGCTAGGAAGCAATTGTGGTAGTATATCGTCAATTAGTTGCTGTGGTAACTCTGGCACGGTGCCAATTCCAGGTAATATCCTTGAAGAGATTGTTACCGCTCCAGCACTTACCGGCGAGGCACGAGGCGCCGTGCATAATTTCGAATCTAAGTCCATAAACTCACGCTCGGTTAACTGGGCTAGATCAGGCTCGAATAGTTTTGCTCTAATCGAATGAACCTGGGTTTCAAAGCCGGTTGTGTTCATAGTAGCTAATTTATAGGATATGTTTTTTAATCTGGAAATATTTGCGCTATATATTGAAAAGATTTTTGCAAACATGTTATCATCGGTTAAGTAATACTGCTCAAGGCGTGATACATTATACCCACCCGCTTTCCAGGCATCCATCTGTGTTTTATATGCTTCAATTGTTTCTACATCAGGTTCATATTCTGGGATATCCATTACTGGGGATTCTGAAGGTGGAATATAGGTTTGGATGGGTTCGGTTACTGCCTCAGGAGTGCCGGGTATCATTACAACCTCAGGGGGTATCATGTTTTGCACTGGTTGTATTTCTCTCTCGAGCATCATAGTCTTTTGCATCTCAGCAGATACCTCCTCGAGTAACTCTCTCTCGCGTCGCTTTGAACGACGAAGGAGCATTAGATAAATTACAATCATGATGATAATGCTCACGATAACAAATATAATCCAGTATGGGAAATCTACCTTATCCGATCCAGCTCTTTCGATGCCTTCTTTAACCTCGAATGGTCCTTTGGTTATCTCCACTTGATTGCCCATCATATCTGTTGCTATTACCTTAAGGTAATATCTTCCGTTATATATTTCTCCGGTATTCCATACTGTTCTATAGGTGCTTCCTTTATCTGGTTTTAATCTGGAATCGATTAATACCCAGGTGTTTTTATTTGTTGAATAATAAAATGATACGCTTTCCACATCATTATCGAAGTCAAATACTTCAACAACAATGGATTGTATTGGATCAAGAGGAAAATTTTCTCGGGGTGTTTTAAAGGTTATTTTTGGCGGATTGGTCTTTCTATTATGAACAATAATTTCCTTATCTGATATATCAAAACCAATTAAATTGGTTTTATCTTCTGCTTCGGCTTGAAGCCAATATATGTCATCGGGTATAAAAGTAGTGTCCCAGCTTAGTTCATAATACAACTCTTCCTCCTCCATAGCTGATCCTACCTGGTCACTACCGATCAGTTGCCAAGTTTCCGAATCAGTAGAACAGTAAAATTTTACACCATTTTCATTCACATTTTCTTCCAAGTCGAACACAGAAGCATTTATTTTAATAATTCCATTAACCTCGTCGGACTGAGGGGCAAAAAATGTTACAATAGGTGGATTGTCTAGTTTATTGTGTATGAAGAAATAATCAGAACCTGTGACATCGGTTAAACCGTCATAATCTTTAACGTTAGCACGTAACCAATATTTCCCATCAGGACATACTGTGGTATCCCAGGGTAATTGATAAACATGGTTGCCTACTTTAATGGGTATCGGTGCATTAGAAATCGTTGTCCAGTCCTCTCGGTCAGTTGAATAAAAGAATACCACGCCAACAGAATCGACATTATTTTCTAAATCGAATGCATAAGCTTGAATGTTGAAAGTGCCATTTACATGCTGTCCACGAATAGGTGATAATAACTCAACCACTGGCGGGTTATCCAATTTATTGTGAATGACAATCATATCGTCAGAGATATCCCAGCTTGTTAGTAGCGAAGTATCGGATACCGATACATTTAACCAGTATTCCCCATCGTTGATGGCGACCGTATCCCAATGAAACTCATAATATTCACCATTCGGAATTGATGGATTAGAGCTAGTGCCAATATATCGCCATTGGTTTTTATCAACAGAATAATAAAAATCAACGCCATGGGGATCAATATTTTCTTCCAGGTCACGGACACGAACGATGATAATTTCGGTATCTTTAACCGTCTCGTCGCCCATTGGTGATATTAATTCAATGTAAGGTGGATTTGTTACCTTATTACGTACTTTGAACTCGGAGCTGACACTTTCATTCATTAGGCTCTCCGTATCATTAACCACCGCTTTCAGGGAATACCAGTAATCGTCCACGTTAGTGGTGTCCCATTCTATTGAATATATATGCGCACCGGTGCTGTTGATCTCAGGATCGGGATCATGACCAATGTATTGCCAATTATTCAATGCAATATCAGGAGAAATATAAAATGTCACACCTGAGCTATTGATGTCTCTATCAAAATCAAATGCCACTGCACTAACGGTGACAACACCGGATAAATTCATATGCCCGTTGGGTGAAAGCATTCTAATGCTAGGTGGTCTTTTTGGGTTATCAATGATCACATTTATAGTTTCTTCGACCTCAATATCATCTGAATCTGTGGCATTAACCTTTAACCAGTATTCACCATCTGGGTAGGAGATTGTATTTAATTCTACGGCATAAATATCCTGTACACCAGAATACATGGTTTCGAGCAGCTCCCAGGTGACCATATCGTCAGAGAAGTAGAAATTGATTCCAGATGTTGTATTTATGCCGCCACCGATTAGATCTAAATCCGAATCCAGAACCTCCGCTTTAATTTTCACAGTTCCTAATACAGTGCTCGACCGTTTTGGACTTTTGAACGTAATCCGAGGTGGATGTGGATTATCAATAGTCACAGGTGACGATACATTTTCACCTTTGTTATACTGTAGATCTTGCACCCAACCCTTAACATAATAATTGGAGCCATCTGGGAGCATGGTAGTATTCCAAATTTGTTCATATCTGTTGTTGTCTAGGGATGGTGTTGGGTCAGTGCCAATCAATATCCAATTTGTAAGGTCGGTAGAATAATAGAAATGGACTCCGGAAGTTGTATCGATATTATTATCTGGGTCAGCTACAGTTGCATTCACAATTACATTTCCCGAAATAAGTTCACCTCCAAGTGGATGGAGCAGTCTTATTCTGGGTCCTTTGGTGATAGAAAATAGATAAATTTTACCTGCATTGGTTGAGGATGAATCATAGTTGATAGCAGCTGCAATGACTTCAGTAAATTCATCAGAATATAAACTTATTGTTCCTTGTAAGGTCCAACCAAAATTATCGCCTGCATGTTCACCATATGCTACAAACTCCGCAGTCTCTGCCATTCGAAGGTTTTCTGTATTTAATCCCATTAGAAACCCAAAGATCGCTCCGGAATCAATACCATTGCCCGAATCATAAAAAGGAGCACCAATGATAATGTCTCTATAATCGTCAATATTTAATTTATCGGAATATCCAACACTAAATCCAAAGCCGCTGTTCGCTGGGCCGATGAATTTAACATCTGGTGGTGGGTTGATTTGTAAACGAACATTATCGAAATGGAAGACCCCATCTTCATAGGCGCCCCCCTCCCACCAATAGTTCCTAACCTTAGCACCAACATCTAAGTAGTAAGAACCAGCCTTTGAAAAACATTCTGAACATTTTTGGATAAAAACATTTTTAATGTTTTCAGGTAGAGTTTTCCAGTAGGTTTCATTAGTGTCATCTTTATTTTCATTGTCAGTTGCATCCTTATCTAGATTCCAACCCAGTGCAAAATCACCTTTATTGCTCCGAATGTAAGTTTTGATCCAAAGCGTGTCATCCTGATCTAATCCTTGGTTATCAATAAACCAGTCGTATGATAGCACCACCTCACCTCCTGAGTTTATCACTGAGATCATATCTTGGGAAACCGAGAATTCCACACCGTATGCACCGCTGTCCGGTTTAGCACCGCCCCACCCACCACCGCCTAAAGTACCGCCAATAGCAATAATTAATTCATCATCCATCGCAACCTGATCCGAGTCCGTGCCATCAGCACCGTTATATTTTACAGATGATCCAGGGGTGTTACCCGATTCATAGCCATATACTCCATTCCACACATCCCAGCCATCATCAGCCCCAGAGAGCCCAGGAGTGTTTCCAGTTGTCTTCAAACCTGAGTCGAATTCGATCTGGGGTGTTTCGGAGTTTTCATTTTTCTCCCAGAGATTTGGTACTAATGAATCTGTGTTTAGTGTTTTGCCATAATATAGATGAGCATAATTACCACCTGGTGCACCAATGATTACATCAGAAATACCATCATTATCCACATCTCCTGCATTAGCTAATGAATAACCGAATTTATCACCAGGACACTCACCAGTTAAGATTATCATAGCCATATTGCATGACTCACTTTTCTGGAATCGTTCTTTACCGTTCAATAACATCACATGCCCTTCATCCTGGTTTGGTGCACCTATTAACACATCCGGGTAACCATCATTATTAATGTCACCCATTGTTGCCAGGCTTGAGCCGAAACCACTGTTACTTGTACCGTGGATAATAACACTTTTTTCATTATTTATTTTCATAGTTACATTATCAAAAAATGCCATCATTCCATCGTCGTACCGTGTCGCCCAAGCTTGATCAAAATAACAACCAAAATCCCAATAATATGACCCAATACGATCAATATAATCTGTTATTTCCCATTTAAAGGTCTCATAAATGGGCCCCCACGGTAGGACATTCCATGAATCTTGTTTATATAATACATATGTTTCATCATTAACAACAACATCTCCCATGTAATCAATAACGCTACTATTCCAGATCCGAGACCGGATCGTATAAATATATGTTCTACTGAGATTACTGTTATTATAAATTTGCGAAGCATCCATTGCTTCGTAATCAAATGATATCTCAACAGTACTATTTTTGGAAATATATTCAAATAATGAAGAAGTTATAGTGAATTCTATGCCCCAAGCAGCACTAGAGGCAGGATCCCAGTCCCAGCCTTCACCATATGGATTATAATGCGTATGGTTCCGGCCAATCATCACCTCTAAAGCAGTTCGATTACTCCAGGTCAGGCCATCTGCGTCAGGTCCTTCGGGCTCCCAAGGCGCGTATAGATTAGTATTATCGATTAGTGCATTAGTACTTTGCCCATACAATCTAGTTGTGTCATGAAAACTATCGGTCCAATCCCAGCCATCATCATCACCATCGAGCCCCCAGGTGTTTGAATCATCTTTAGCATTGTTTACACCAGAATCAAAAGTTACTACTCCTTTTGAGGATAGGTTATCATCCCAGAGATCAGTAAACAATATAACTTGATTTTTATATCCATATGAGATAATGACTTGATCGCCACCCGGCGCACCAACGAGAACATCGCCGTAACCATCTTTATTGATATCACCTACACCTTCAACAGAACTCCCATAAAATCCATCGGCGCTCACGCCAATTTTTTCACTATCCAAAACTCGGTCAGCAATATCATTAGCTATATAACTACCACTTTCGATTGAACCTCCATGAAATATATATGCACGCCCGCGATTGTTTTTAGCACCTGGTGCACCCACGATTAGATCATTGAATCCATCGCTATTCACATCACCTGCGTCAGCTACATCCCAGCCAAATTTATCACCATCTATATCACCGCGGATTTTGACATCTGCATGTGAGTAATTGATGTTATTAAAGCCATAGTTTGCTTTGCCGTAAAATATATAAACCGCACCAGTGTCGATTATTGACGGGGCATCGTACCAAGGTGTTCCTATTACTAGATCCGGATACTCGTCACCATTTAAATTTTCAATAAATGATATATTCCACCCATAATTTTCATTTTCCTGTTCACTTATTCCTCCCCAAATATAATTTTTAAATGAGTTATCTTGCTGGCAATCCCAAGAATCTGCTGCGTCTTGGGAAGTGCCAAAATCCACACCGTACAAATTCATTACAGTCAGAATTAATACAAAACAAACCGCCAATATTTTACCTATATATTTTCTTTTCATTCGACTTCCCTCCTCTAATTCGGATTTGATGTTCATTAATTGCAACCTCATATTATTTTTAAAAAATCATGGTCAAGGGTTTTTAAAAGGATTTTTTCTTAGCAAGAACCCTTTATTCTTAATAAGAATAGAATTGGTGAAAAAATCATTTTCATTTATAATCCACAACTTTTTAGTAGTTAGAACCCTATCTAAAATCCAATGCAAAGGAAGAATTTTATTGGATTTCGGGACAGAGTACTTCTCCATTTGCTGCAATTTGAAAAAGATGTTTACGAGAATATCCATGATGGCATAGTGGATGGTGACTATAGGGATTTTCTAATCCATCTTACCCAGGAAGGCATTTCAGATCGTGTTGGAACAAAACAGAGCACAATTTACAAAGAGCTTCTGGCCTTAAGGGAACCTACGCTGGAAGGCGAAGACCCCATAATCGGAATCATAGAAAAGGTTCGGATTCCCGGTAAAGAGCGCGCATGCGCAATATATTTCCTAACTCAATATGGTCATGACCTAGCTACCCAGAAAAGAACGTATTTGGAGAAGAAAAACCTCGAAGTGGATGGTTTATTAAAAACCGGTTCAAAAGTAATTACGATTGTAGACCTAATCAAGCGCATGATTCAGGATGGGTATGAGTCTAACCCTATACGGGCTCTACTTTGTATTGCTTCTGCAGCATCCCTTGATGGGAAAGTGCAATGGGAAAACCTAATAACACGACCTATTACCGAGAGAGATGAGAAAAAACAAAAAAAGGCAACTACGGCAACAAAACCGCCCGTGCAAAAGGTCGTCAACCCGTACTTCAACAGAATGGCAATTAAGGACCCAAAATACTTTTATGGAAGGGACGAGGAAGTACGATACATCATCTCACTCTTACGGAACACCCAGAGCTGCTCTATCGTGGGTCCAAGAAGGATTGGTAAGTCCTCGCTTATCAACTACATTTCAAATTCTAAGGTTTTAAAGGCCCATGGCTTGGCCCCTGATGATTATATTTTCGTATCCATAGATCTTGAAGGACTAGGTGAACTGACACAATCAGATTTCTTTTATATGATAATCGAGGAGATTAAAAACAGGATAATCGATTCTGACCTGCGGAAACATATTGAAGATTTATTAGTGAAAGAAAATATCCGTTTTTTAGACCTGAAAAATATTTTTCGAGACCTCTCAAACCTAAGTAAGAAAGTAGTATTCCTTTTTGATGAGTTCGAGCTTATAACCACAAATAAGAATCTGGACAGCAACTTTTTTTCCGGCTTACGAAATCTCGCCAATACATATCCTGTAGCCTACATCACAGCTTCACATGTGCCATTATTGGAGCTGACCTTATCCAAAGAGACCCTTGGCTCTCCATTCTTTAACTTCTTTACACAAGTCAATCTAGGCCTCATGAACGAAAAGGAAGTCCAGGAGCTTATTACTGGACCCTTGCAAGAATACGACTTGGTTTTTTCTGATAATATTATTGACTTTATTAAAAGAACTGCTGGTAGACACCCTTTCTTTCTTCAGATATTATGTTTTGATACACTTAAATGGATGTATGACAAAGGGTCTATTTCTGAAGCGGATTTGCCAGAAATTTCAAGTATGTTTATGAACGAGGCACAACCACATTTTTATTATTTCTGGAACCACATCACATTAGATGAACAAAAGTTGCTACAAAAACTAAGCATTCAAGGAAGCCTTAGCGACCAAGTTGGAAGCCTAAACTTCATCCAAAACCTAAAAAAGAAAGCTCTCATACTGGAACTAGCAGATGGTTTTCAAATATTTTCAGATGCATTCCGGAAATTTATATCTACGATATATAGTATTGCTCCAGAGGCACACGGTGGGATCTCAGAATCCTCCAACGGTGAGCTCAAAGGCATTCCAAAAATGGAAACGGGTAGAGAAGAGATCCTGCAAAAAATAACTATAGATTGGGGTAATAATTATTTCGTTGACGAAGAAGCTCCAAACGTAAGCGTAAGGGTCTTTAATGAGATCACTCGGTGCGGTGTTCCAGGTCTCGTCATTACTAGGATCCCTACGAAAAAAGCAGAAGAACAATGGCAGCTCAATAACTGCAATACGATCTGGCTATGTTCCAGGACCGGTGAGGGGTATCTACGACCGGCTCTGGAAAAGATCTCACATACGATATTTGAATTTATTAAACAGAACCGGTGCAGCGTAATCCTTCTTGATGGGATAGAATACATAATTAACAATAACAACTTCCTAAGAACCCTCAACCTTATGGACAATATAAAAGAGATCGTAGCTGTGAACAATTCGGTTCTGGTCGCTCCAATGAGTTCTACTATCTTTTCTGAGAAAGAAATGGCGTTATTAGGGAAGAATTCGGTTGAGATACCTAAGAATACTTTACCGGATTTATCAAAGCTTAAGATTGACTGAAAGTAAACACATAATAAGATTAAATTTCCTATTATTATATTTGTATTTCTACATTCTTTCCTACGGGGTATTCGGACGGTGTAGAGATTGCAGCGGGTTCAGACCCGTTGGACAGTACCGAGATACCCGTTGTTAAGGAAGAAAAAGACGAAGAATCACAGTCATGGATACTATTCATGGGGTTGGGAATTATAGTTGTTATCGTGACCATGTTCACGGTATACGCGGTTTATTTGCATAATTCAAAGAAATCCGAAGCAGAAAAAGAAAAACCCGCAAAAAAAAGAATAAGTGATACCGCCGAGTCCAGAAGAAAATTAAAATTAAAATCCAAAACAAAGAAATCGAAACATCAGAACCAGGAAGAACGAGAAGAGCCCGAGGAAATGACGGAGGAGCCGCCGGAAACATAATGCCAGGCACCAATGGTGCTTGTACGTCATTCGAAACCAGGATATCTTAAATCAACCTTTGACTACTTTTCTAACCCCTGATCCACGGCTATTTAGTAATTAATAGTAAAATGGAAAACTTCAATTAATCAAATTAACTCAGCATAAACATTCTCGATCTGGTTTACCACGGACTCCCAGGTGAAGTTCTTTTTGACCCGCAAGCGCCCTTGCGCACCCATTTTCTGCCGCAGGAGTTGGTTTGCCAGAAGTTTATTGATTGCTTCCGCCAGTGCATCGGGATCATTATACTCCACCACTAACCCCGCGCCCTCTGATCCGATGGCTTCTGGGACGCCACCCACGTTTGTGCCGATCACCGGTTTCTTACACGCCATTGCCTCCAGGAGCACTATGCCAAATGCCTCATACTCCGATGGTAATACGAACACATCACATGCCGCAAACGCGCTGAGAAATAGATTTTCGTCTTTAATATGGTCGGTGAATAATAAGCTCTTGAGTATCCCCAGGCTCTTGGCTTGCTTGCATAATAACTCTTTCATTCCCTCATCCTCACCCACGAACACGAATGTAGTTTTGGGGTGCTCGGATAGCACCTTTGGCGCCGCATTAACCAGTACCTCGAGACCTTTATTGCTTGCCAACCGACCCACATACAGCACGATATTACCCTTTGGCTTATACATCCGCAGGAATCGTTCAGGCGTTGGTACGGGCTCAAAACGCGAGAAATCGATGCCGTTGGGTATATACCTGATTTTCTTTGGGTCGAATTCGATGATCTGCTGCAGCAGCTCCATCTCATGATGCGAGACGCCGATGATACGGTCCACGGCATTCAGTACCGTGGGCGCTAATAATTTATCGTAGATTTTCCGAAGCTGTTTGCGTTTCTCCCCGCCCCACATGGACCAAGGCGGATGGAAGTGCGGTGTGAGTACAAATGGCGTATCGCGCAACCGTTTATTCAACCCGGAGATATTAACCTGGAAATACCCGTAGGAATGCGCATGAATGAGATTTGTATCGGCTTTTAAAATTGCGTTCGCAAGACGGGGAATAAAAATGTAATGTAGTTCGCCTAGCATGGAATGCGCTTTAAAACGTTTCACGGGTATCCCCTGCACGGTGGTTGACCATTTGTTCATTCGCGTGAACGGGACCTCTTTATACAGGTCTGAGGTATATACCGTAACATCGTAATTCCTAGAATTAAGTAATTTGGAGATTTCAAGAACATGTGTCTCCGCCCCACCGGGTGCTGGTGGGAACCTTATACACGTTTGGAGGATCTTCATCGTATCACGGATACAAGATTTCATTATGTATATTCATATTCGATTTTCTGATAATAGCATTTATAATTTAGAGCACACATCGGCGAATATATCCATACCCTTATTTATGTTCTCTATTGAGTTTGCATACGAAAATCGCATGTGTCCTTCGCCGGCCTCGCCAAAGGCGGAGCCGTGAGTACAGATCAGATCTGCTTTGGCACATTCCATGGCAAAATCAACTGCTTTGATATCGAAATCATACTTCGGGAACGCATAGAATGCACCCTTTGGAAGTACACAATGTATCCCATCAATCTTGTTCAATCTCTCCACGATCAGATCACGGCGATTCTTAAACTCCCTAATCATCTGTTCGGTGTGCACCTGGGAACCCGTTAAAGCTGCCAAGGCTGCATGCTGTATCGGTAGGTTCGGACAGGCTATGGTGTAATAATTCAATATCGTTAATTTATCGATAATCGGAGCCTTTGTAATTAAGAACCCGAACCTCCAGCCGGTCATGGCATACGTCTTGGATAATGAATTAATATGTATCACCTTGTCGTAATCGCCGAGAAATGAGCGGTGTTCATCGTCATATACCATCCGTTCATAGACCTCATCGGATACGATCCAAAGGTCATGGTCCAGGGCAAAGTGTATAATAGATCGAATGTCCTTTTGAGTCATCACCGAGCCGGTGGGGTTGGACGGCGAGTTCGTATAAATCGCAACGGTATTGGGTGTTATGAGTTTCTCGAGGTCTTCCACCTGCGGTATGAACCCGTGCTCCTGTTTCATTGGATACATGATAGGTCTTGCCCCTGCAATTCTAACCTGCGGTACATTCAGCACGAACCCGGGGTCCGGTAACAGCACATCATCACCGGGTCCGAATAAATACTGTGCGGTGATCTCCAACGCCTGTGTTGAGCCTGTTGTCACAACCACATCGTTTAGCGTAATGTCATCACGATATTTACGTGCATTTTCCGCCAGTACCTTGCGTAATTCCGGGATGCCGCCGGTGGGACCGTAATTATTATGACCATTGTTAACGGCATCGGTTAATGCCTGCCTGACATGCTCTGCCGGCTGGAAATCGGGTTCACCTAGACCTAGGTTGATCGATTTCTCGGTGGTTAGCTCGAACATTTTCCGGATACCAGATAACTGAATACCTTCCAGCCTTGCTCCGACTACCATGGATTATCCCCAGAATTGGGTAATAACCTTAGTAGTATTTGAAAATGATTATCGAATTGGGCCGATTTCGCTGGAAAGTCAATATAAGTGTGGGGCCACTACGATATTAAAATAATTATAATCGTTGGTGAGACCGTTACGATTTATTTGCGTGGGTAATCACTGGTGGGAAGGGGGAAAAGCCTAACGAACCCTCAAACGATTGATTTTTAATTGCGGGGTAAAATCCCAAATTCAAAAACCTAATAATTTGAACTTATAAAGGCGTCTTCGATTAACAGTCGAAGACATATAATTAGTACAATAAGTTTAGTCTTCAACTATAATTTGATATATCACTCCGTTATCCTCGGATTCGGGATCCACTTCGTTAGGCTCTACTTAATTTCCGCTTATCAGGCTCTGATTATATTTCGTTGGTTCAGGTTCGTGTACTTGATTATAGCTCTTAACCCCGATCCTGATTAAACAAAAATAAATCAGAGCCCGCTCCTATTTCAGTAAAAATAAATCAGCACCCGATCTCGAAAAGTGATAATATGACGAGTGAGGAATAATCCAAACGAACCCTCATACCCTCGTACCAGTGATTAATATATTTAAGAAAGCAAAACGGTCGCACCCTCGACCCAGCGTATAATTTTATTATACAATCAAAGCGATCCTGCCCTCGAACCAGCGATTATAATCGTTATAATTTTATAGTGGTCGATTGATATTCAATTGAACATACCAAAGTTGGTAGAAGCACCTAAAATAATTATACACCGGTAGAATTAAATTTTCTCACTTAGGTTTTCGTATATATAGAAATTGCCTAACGATCAGTTATCAACATCTACAAGAAATTTCTTATTCCCGATTAGACCTTTTGATTTTAATTCGATCCCTGCGTATTTGACCTCTTGCAATGAAATATCCAATTCCTTAGCAATTTGTTCCGGTGTCATGATCTTTTCCGCCAGTAATAACTGTAAAATTCTACTGGCATTTTCCGACAACGGTTTTGAGTTATTTTTACTCCCCATTATCCTACCCCTTAACCTTTATTAAAAGGCCTATCGTTATCCTACATTATATCATTTTCGTTTATAAATAGAGAATTCCATCAGTCTATTGATTGATGGTGGAAATGGAATTCTCTATTAAGTTCAATGGACTCTTGGGGCCACAAATCTTTCGAAAAGCGTGCCTGCCGAGGCTAACGGAGTTAGCCGAGCAAGCCACTGGTCTATTGACCAGTGGTGCGGGCATGCTTTTTGATAACAAACATTTCCCAAACTAACTATGATTGTAATTTTCAAATCCGGAAAAGTCAGAATTGTAATTCTGCTTTGGATGTTTTTTTGGATATTTAATTCTATAAAATCCATTAGGGGGTGCATCTTGAGTGAGTTTCTGGTTCATATTATTGATTGGAAGCAATGTACTTTTAGTCAAAAGTTTTGTAGGTTTTGATGGTAAAGTTTGAATGGCCACCGGTGTTCTTTGGGGGTATTGAATAATGTTCAGTGATTTTAAATTAGAATCTATTTTTATTTCCTTTTTTTTTCGTACAACTTTTTTAGGTTTGGATACAGGCTCGATATCTTCGGGCGACATTTTATCCTCATTTAGATATATCATCGTTTCCCCTGAGCGATTCTTGAACACCTGGATGATCTCCATTGACTCGAGTTTTTTGATATGATAATTGATCTTTTGTTTTTGTGTGTCTAATAAATATGCGATCTCTTGCTGTGATGTTCCGGGATTGTCACACACTATTTTCAGTATGTCATTTTGGATCTTGGATAAAGGAGGTGTAATACCATTTAATCTTCCCTCGTATGGATAATAGCGCTTGAACACACCGTCACGTTTTGATTTAATACGTTCTTCCTTCTCTAGGCTATGTAGATGATAAGCGGCGGTGCCGTTGGAGAGCTCAAGAAAGTGTTTTACGGCGTTATAATGAATTCCTGGTTTAGCAACAATGAGTGCAAATATCCTATCCCGTAACTGTCTATCCTTATCAACTCTGCGTAGGCGTATGAAGATCGGTAATAACGCGAAGATTAACGCAACAAATAACCATTCCATAGCAATGAACATGCCCGCAATCACTATCCCGGCGGTTGCACCTGATACCCCCGCAAATAGTGTAGTCTGATCGGATATTTTAGCTTTTGGCTTAGGTTTGAAATCATTAAATTCTATTAAATCCATAACACTGACATAACCTTGTTTTGAATCTATCTTATCATCAGTGTCAACAATAGTGAGTGTTACGTAATATATACTATTCAAAGAATAACTATGTACTATGATCTCCCCCTCTCCAGTGGACCCGTTTCCAAAGTCCCAGTGAAAATCTTTGATAGTTCCACGCGGTGAACCAATAGACTCAGATGCGTCAAATAGAACTTTACCGGGTACGCCCGGGCATAGGCTTAAGTCGTGGAGCAGATTTATTTCTTTTTCGAAATAACGCTCCGGTCTTCCAGAGAACATGTATGTTTTGCTTACCACTCCATCACAGTATTCGATTTGAACATTAATATCTATCTTCCCAAAATCTGTAGTCATCGTTCTAAAGTATAGATCGTAATCGGAATCGATATCCAGTTTAAATGTAAAGGTATGACTCGTTATTTTATCATCATCAACAGGTGGAGTTACATTTTTAGAATATACGCTATTATTGTCCTCTTGAAGATACAACTCCAAAAAATCCCATGTATCACCCATGATGGTAATAGTAACTACGATTTCTCCGCCGTTGAAAATCTTTGCCCCCCGGTAATAAGAAAATACCGGCTGTGGTAAACATAAATTCTCGGGGTCATTTGGATCAGGATCGGAATTATCACCTAACCCATCTTCATCGGTGTCGAGCCATTCGTTCGGGTCTTTGGGGAACGCATCGTTGATATCGGGCTGACCGTCGTTATCATCGTCTATGTCTTTACAATCCGGGATACCATCGGAATCAGAATCACGTAATATTGTGATGTTGACATAATCGAACCCCTGGGCACCTTTGAAATCCTTGACGGCTAAAGTTATATAGTGCTTACCAACACTGAGATTTGTGATATTAAACTGATTGCCCATTCCTATAATGCCGTCCAGATTAGATGACCAGGTAAGTGCGGAGCCGGTTAGGTTACCATCTTCTTCGTCGGTTCCAATGCCTGAGAAGTTCACAGGTTTAGCTTGAACGAACACTTGCGCCTCTTTGGGGGTTAGGAGCGTGGCATTTGGATTATCATTTACCTGGGTGATCTTGAATGTAATTTTGAACTTTGTATAATTAATGCCATCTGATAGATTGAACCAAACCTTTTCTTTTTTAATCCCACCGGGGTATTTGTATGTTATGGTTAAATTATTGACCCACACATAGTCTGAATCTTCAGTTAGAATTAGTTCTTCGGTGGAATTATCCGGGTCAGTGATATATTGCGTAAGATTTACTTTGTATGTTAGGTCCTCGTTTCCTTGCAAAGTCTTAGTACCGTTGTATACTGGTGGGTCATTGACTGGTCTGATGGTTACTCTGATAGTCTGAGAAGCAGAGAGCTCACCATCGTAGACCGTAATTTGTACATAGTCACGTATGACACCTTCTGGGTATTTAAAAGAAATGAATTTGCCTTTGATTTTAGCATACGAGCT
>CBFDAW010000005.1:0-16740 GCA_965602865.1 uncultured Thermoplasmata archaeon | reverse complement strand
TATTCTTAAATTTTGGTTTTTAGCAAATAATTCTCTGATAGCTTCACGAAAAATCTCGCTTTTATTATCGTAATAACCTCTTTTTATGAGAGCATCGATTTCTTCATCCATAATCTTTGGAACATTAATTGAGATCACAGTCATATTAATCACTATTAATAATTAATAACTATTCATAATTATATACTTTGCGGGTGATTTATTAGATTTTATTGCATATAACCACTTATTGTTTCACATAGGGTATGTGAAAGTATACCAAAAATCCATTTTCTATTAAGAAAAAAAGTATCAAAAAAAGAAATTAATAACGTAATTAATGTCGCCCCTCGGCAGCCTGCGGTGGACAATGGGGTATCTATTACCAAGATATAATTTCCCGCCCTTTAATTCTTGAAAAGTGTTTAATATTATTCGTTACCAGGGGCAATTTATTTTGTAATGCCCTTGCACCAATCATAAGATCCATGAGGTGTACCATTTTTCCTTCTTTTACTAATATATCATATTAATATCGTAGTGGTTCCACCCTCTAGCCAGTGATTCCCTACGCAAATAAATTGTAACGGTCTAACCAACGATTATTATCATTTTGATATTGTAGTGGTCTCCCCCTCCTACCAGTGATTAATATTGATAATGACTCTAAACGGTCTGAATACACACCTTAAAAATTCATCGAAAATTACTAGTTGGTTAATATCTCATTTCCATTTTAATTGCATTCATAACTTTTTCATGCTCCGCGGGTAAGATTTCCAATTTATTTCGCAAGATATCGATAGCGGATTGCTCCTTGTAGGTTATTATTCCATCGGCTAACATAGCAAATACTGTGGCTTTATACGCGCTGATACGATTCTGATACTCTTTATCCATGTATTTAACTGCTGGGAAGAATCGATCGACCTGGTGACGCAATCCTTTCTTGATACCGGAGAATAAAACTAATGCCACGAATGCGGCAATAATACCGGATAGCATAGAGCCGGAAAATGCAAGTTCAGAAAATATCATCTCCATCCCTTCTTCCACTATTACGAAACTGGCTACAACTATCAAAGAAGCCGAAGAATAGAACATACTCTTTATTAAAATCAATTTAATATCCACAATATTATATTTTAATACCGCTACTGTAAAGAAAATGGAGATTATCAAGGCAATAGCACTATCCAGAATTATCAAGGGCACTAAAAACGCCATAAATGATTGTGATAAAATAAAGATAATAATTGCTATGAATCCAAATATTAAATAAACAATGGATTTTTTAATCCCAACATCCTCAAGAGTTCGATAGAAAAGATATAAATTAACTACTGAAGCGATGATAAATCCAAAAAAGAAGATGATTAAAAAGTAATAAAGTGGTCCAGGTATATAGTTATAAATTAATTTCTGGTTACCATCATAATTCTCCAAGTAGAGCGATTCGCCAAGATTATACTCACCATCCTGATTCTCATCCACGAACCAGATTAGATAATAATGGTTCGCTGATTCGTTCAGTTGAATCCAAGAGCCATTGAATTCGGTCACATTTTCTATGCCAACTATGATCCTATCGATATAGCTCAATGGTTCATTGGAATCATCGTCAGGCGTATAATAGCCATCAGCGTTAGAATCGTAGAAATAGAACATATTCAGGCTTTCTTCAGGCACTGGCAGGTAAAGCTCCTCGGTATAGTTGCCGTTCCCTCTTCCGGCGGTTTTATCGCCGTCACCGTCAATAAGCACATCATCTGCCATGGTGAAGAATAGATTTGTTGCCAAGAGTAAGATTATCATAATTATAGCAATAATGTAAACCATGGCTATCTTATAAAATTCGATTGCTTTTTTCCTCTGGAATAAAAACGAGAAATGAAATAATGTAACGGGTATTATTAATAAACCACAATTTGAAATCTTTGCCCATATTAACGCATCTTCAGGCGAGACACTAGCTTGTATTATGATTGGTGTTAATGACCAAAGTGCACATCCAAGCATCATGATGAAAAAAATCTGTGTGATTCGTTCTTTGGGGTTCTTGTAAAATGCATAAATTCCAAGAGAAAGACTCAATATCCCGGCAAAAAATGAGGGTATGGTATAGGGATTTATTATAATAGCCATAAGCCACCCAGCCTATTATTTTTGTTTAGAATTTCAATTTCTAAACCAATTAGGTAAATTATTAAACAGTAAAAAATGTTCGGATAAAATGATAATAATAGCCTGAAAGGTACTATAACCCTTCACCCTTTAACGCTTTCAGTAGAAGCTCACACACATCCAGGTTCTTAATATCCGAATTTTCTTTAAGGTTTAGCTCGCAAAACGGGCAGGCGGATAAGATCGCATCTACACCCATTGCTTTTGCATCATCACCGCGTTTTTTACCCAGCTCATTCGCCAGCGCCGGTTTTGCAGATTTTACACCACCGCCCGCCCCGCAGCAATCCGCATTTTCACGACAGTTTTGAAACTCCACGAACTCCAATCCGGATATAGCCCGGATCACATTACGTGGTGCATCGTATATACCTGACCCGCGGCTTAGATGACACGGGTCGTGATAGGTGACCTTTGCTTTTATATCATTCAACTTCAGCTTATCCAGTTTATCCTGTAAAAATTCGGTTAAATGTAAAACATTTACTCCTTGATAATCATGTTTAAATGTTGAATAGCACCCGGCACATGACACTACCACAGTTTTGTCGCCAAATATTTCTTTATTTTTCTTCACCAGCTCGCTGGGGTCATGACCGGTTCGAAATAATACACTACCGCAGCACACGATGTCTTCGGGTATTACATATTTAATGCCCAGCACTTTGAAGATCTCAGTAGTGGCATCTTTAAGCTTATCCATTCGATATTTAGCCACACAACCGGGGAAATATATTATCTCCGCCTCAGCAGCATCGGCAGTATCCGCTATTGCGATCTCTTCACCGAAGACGTTTCCTGTTTTATTCAGATTCTCCACAATTTTTTTATGCTTCTCTGGTCCTAGTTGTCGTTTAACTAACTCGCGCCGGAAAGCCTCCAACTTCTGTGCGGTATCATGTCCCGTGGGACATATTTCAGTACATTGTCGGCAGGTAGTACAGCTAAAAGTTTTGTCCAGGATGTCTTCGGTTAAATATTTGTTAATATCAAATTCTTGATCGTCTATATCTTCAGGTGCGGATTCGCTCCTAAACGGTTTCACCGCAAATGGTTTTTCGGAAGTAAAAGGGTCGTATACTCCCAAAGCCATACCTATAATTTCTTGCATGTCTAATAATTTAATTCTCCTGATTGCTTCCGGATTCTCAGTGTTATAATTCGGATCAAAATAATAACAATCCAAATGTAAATTACACTTTGGGCATGTGGTAATAAGATATTTAGACTCAGTCTCAACTGCCTCACGAAGGCGCTCCTCACGGACTTTCTTACTTTCTTTATTGCAATTCAACCATGACGACACCGAACAGCAGTAGCCCTCGTTCTTATTATGTGGCATCTCCACCAATTCAGCGACCATTTTTAATAATTCACGCGGCGGATCATAAATCTCATTGAGCCTCCCCAACCGGCACGGATCGTGATATGTGATTTTTAATCCCTCAATGGGTTTTAGTTCGATCTTTCCCTGGTTTACTTGCTCTAATATGAAATCGGAAAAATGAACCACTTCTGTATTATAAATATTCTTCAGCATATGGTAGCATTCCGCACAGCCTGTGATGATTTTGCCTTTCAGTTTATCGTTCAGTTTATTTTTTTCACGTTCGAAATCAGCCAGGTTTCCACTATAATACAGGTCATGACCACAGCAACCATATATGATCCGTGGTTTAATACCAAGTTTATTCAATACTTTAACGGCGGCTAGAATACCACCCGAATAGTTACTACCCTCTCGATTCAATAATAGATCGTATATCGGTGCACACCCTGGGAAGTATGCAATATCACTATTTTCATCCAGTTCCACCTCACCTTCGGAAAACCATGGTTGGATTTCGGTATTTGCACCGGTGAGAAGTTTCCCTAAGGTCTGGAACACGCCACGGTGTGAGCCTTTTGGAGGGGACAAGGCACGTAAGATAGGAAATAATTTATCTAACTCTAATTTAGCCGGACATTTTCCCGTACATAGACCACATGTTGTGCAATCAACCTCAGGGTTATCTTCACATGCGTCTAGCACTGTTCCACCATCCTTTTTGCATAATCTCTGAATTTATCGCCCATGGCTGAGGATAAATTGAAGAATTCCAATCTATTACTGCCAATGCCGATTAAATCAAGTACCTGCTTAGCTTGCTCGGTACGTTCCTTGGCTCCAATATTGCCGTCTATATAATGACACTGGTCAGGCAAACAGCCGACCACCATTACACCCCTTGCACCTTTTGTGAACGGATATAAAATGTGTTCAAGCGACATTCTACCTGTGCATGGATACTTTATTATACGGATATTGGTTGGATACTTGTATCTCGCTATTCCCGCAATATCTGCGGCGTTATACCCACACCAGGTGCAAGTATATGCTATAATCGAATCAGTCTTATTCTGCTTATCAGCCTTAAGAATACCGTCGACCTGTGCAGTTAACTGTTCATCCAAGTAATGCCTGAGGTCGATAGCGTTCGTTGGACAAATTGCCGCGCATTTGCCGCAAGCCTGACACGCTACCTCGGTTACTTTATAAACCTCGCCGGTGGTATCAATGGCGTCATAATTACAGCCGTCCACGCATATGTCGCACTTCATGCATAACTCAGGGTTGATTACCGCCTTATCCAAGCATATCTCAGCTTCCGGTGATTTTAAAAATGACGCAATACGCGACGCGGCGGCGCCTGCATCCGTGATACATTCTTGAATGGGTTTTGGTCCGGTAGCGGTACCTGCAATGAATATGCCTGTTATTGATGTATCAACGGGTGCGATCTTTACATGTACGGGTAGGATAAAGCCATCTGGGCCGTACACGAGATGTAATGTATTGATCATATCTTTAGTGCCTTGACTGGGTACAAGTGCACTTGCCAGTACCACCAGATCTGTCTTTATCTGCAGCAATTTTCCAGTTAGCATATCAAAGACATCGAAGACTAAACTACCATCACCGCCATCTAGTATTTCCGATGGTCTGCCATTGATAAGGTTCACACCCATGCCACGCAGCCTGCGATAATATTCCTCATAACCTGACCCCGTGGCGCGGTAATCGATATAACATATATTTATCTCAATATCCGGGTGTTCGGATTTGATCAGCCCCGCATTTTTAGTAGTATACATACAGCATATTTTCGAACAGTAGCTACAATACCGTTCATCGCGTGACCCTGCACACTGTATGAAAGTGATGCTCTCCGGTTTCTTGCCATCAGAAGGTCGTTTTAGTTTGCCGGCATTAGGTCCCGTGGAGATAATCAGCCGCTCAAGCCCGAGACCGGAAACTACATTTGGATGCTCGATATTATATTCGGTTTTAGCCAGATCATACTCTTCGTAACCGGTGGCGACCACTACCGCACCCACTTTAAATTCGATACGCTCCTCCGGTTGATTATGTTCAATTGCTTCGGCTTTACAGGCAGGAACACATTGCATACATTCGGCACACCCACCGCAGTTCAGGCATCTACTTGCCTCCACTTCTGCATCTTCCTCACTGAAGCCTTCACGGACGATATCATTGAAATTTGTTACACGCTCATTAGGTTCATAAAGGCTCAATGATTTTCGCATTTGGATATTTGGTTTAATCAGGTTTATTATACTCTCATACGTGACTATTTGTTTATCCTGCTGCTCTGGTTCTTGGGTTTTTGGGTTGCCCGTGTTTAAATATCGGTCTATAGCAAAAGCTGCTTTATTACCCTCGGCAATTGCTTCGATCACGGTCGCGGGACCAAGGGTTGCATCACCGCCGGCAAATAACCCGGGTATATTCGTTTGACATGTATCCTTATCCACGATTATGGTCTGATTATTATTTAGCTCGAGGTTGAGTGTTGTAAGCGCGGAGATCTCTGGCACTTGGCTTATAGCCGTTATCGCATAATCGAACTCAAGTGCGGATTCAGAGCCATCCACCGGCATGGGTCTACATCGACCAGACTCATCAGGCTCGCCCAATTTCATGGAAATGCACTCAATTTCGCTCAATTTATTATTTTTACCAATGAATTTTATTGGTGCCGTTAAGAATTTAATTATTATGCCTTCATCTAAAGCTTCTTGAATCTCCTTAGGATAGGCTGGCATCTCGGACCGTGTTCGGCGATACAAGATTGTAACCTCTGCACCGAGGCGGCGTACTGACCGAGCGGCGTCGATTGCCACATTGCCGCCGCCAATGACCGCAACTTTTGAACCTTTACCAATCTCAACATGTTCTGCAAGTGCAAGTGCCCGCAAGAGTTCAGTGCCCGAAATTACACCCTCTAACTCTTCACCCGTGATGTTCAATTTCCGCGAACTGTGTGCACCAATTGCTAAAAAAACAGCATTGACACCATCTCCTTCGAGTGTGTCCAATGTGATATCCTTACCAAACTCTACACCGGTTTTGATCTCAACGCCATGATCTTTAATGAAATCAACATCCGCTTTTAATACATCACGTGGCAGCCTGAACTTTGGTATCCCGACCGCTAACATACCGCCAGGCACGAGTAATCTTTCATAAATTACGACCTCATGATTGAGTTTTGCCAAATTGAACGCCGCTGCCAACCCCGCCGGACCAGCACCGATTATCGCCACTTTTTTACCGGTTTGGGTGTGATTGGTATCCGCTGCATTAATGTTGGTGTCTACCTTATCAACCGAGTTAGAATTACCAATACCAAATTCGTCATGTTCCCGGGCGAAATCGGCTACGAAACGTTTCAGATCTTTTATTGCAACTGCCGAGTCATCAAGATTCTTTCTGTTGCATACCTGCTCACAGAAATGCGGGCAAACATAGCCGCATATTGACGGTAACGCGCATTTTTCACGTATTAACTCCAACGCCTCACGAAACTTGCGGTTCCGGATCAATGCCACATAACCCTGGACATTGATATGTGCAGGGCATGCATCACGACATGGTGGCTCACCAAACTTCGTTATTGAATACTTACTAGGTACCGCACCCTGATGTGGAATAAATGCCGCTTTACGTAGACCCAGCCCATGGTCGAACTCGCTTAATATTGGAACTGGACATGCACTGGCACAATCTCCGCAGCCTGTGCATTTTTTTTCATTTATATACCGTGGTCGTTTCCGAACGGTCAGATAGAACTCTCCAGGCCTACCGTGAAAATCTATAACATCACACATTGTGTATATGTCAATATTCTCGTGAGAGGAAACCTCATTCAGGATTGGTGAAAGCGTACACATTGCACAATCATCGGTTGGGAACGTTCTGTCAAGTTTCACCATATTCCCGCCTATGTTTGATGCTTTTTCGATTAGCGCTACTTTAAACCCTTTATCGCCGAGTTCAATGGCTGTGTGTATACCAGTAATCCCCGCACCTACTACCATTACATCCTGGACCATTGGCACCTTAATCGAACCGATGGGCTGATGAAGCTTAACACGGTTTATCGAGCCATTGATGATCGAAAACGCTTTCTT
Organism: uncultured Thermoplasmata archaeon; assembly: GCA_965602865.1. Lineage (GTDB taxonomy): Archaea > Thermoplasmatota > Penumbrarchaeia > JAEHCK01 > JAEHCK01 > CBFDAW01. The sequence goes on along the minus strand of CBFDAW010000005.1, from coordinate 9,102 downwards.
TGTAGCCATGTCTGGGCTGTCATGGTGCACCCATGAGCACTGTTCGCGAATGTTTGCCATCTCCCACATGAACGGATTAAGTCCTGCTTCTTTTACACAATTTGTAAAAATAGAGCCATGGTGAACCGGTGAACATGACGCAACCACCACACGGTCTAAGCCATCTTTTTGGACCGTTTCCTTAATTAGATTCTGGCCTTCTTCTGAGCATAGGAATAAATGATCTTTAATAATTAATTCGGGGTCGTCAGCAGCCAAAGAAGACATCAAATCCTCGATTTTAATGGTCCCCGCGATATTCTTTCCACAGTGGCATATAAAAACTCCGATCTTAGGTTTTTCTGAACTTTTTACTGAACCAGTTTGAGTGTCCGGAGAATGGTTATTTGTACTCCTCGTATCATCGCTCATAGTCAACTACCTCCTTCATGAGCGGATTCTGCGGATGTTCCGGTATCATCAGTATTTTCTGCTTTAACCTCTTCATTTTCATCTTTACCAGGTTCTCTAAAAATGGCTAAGTTCTCAATTTTATCAACTGAACTTAAATTCAAGTTTAACCCAAGTTCTAAAGGGTCCATTCCAAAGGATAATCCCACTAGCTGGGAGATATAAAACACCGGGACATCGAGTTTCTCGCCGACGGTATCCGCCGCATTCTGTTGTCTTGAATCGAATAACCTGTGACCCCAGGGACACATATCAACTAATCCTGCAAACCCATGGTCCCGGACGGCTTTTAATTTCTGACCAGTTTTTGTTAATGCGGAATCGGGTAAATTCAAGATTAATGGTCCACCACAACAATTGAGTTTCTCGGGATAATCCTTTGTACTGGCACCTAAAGTGACTAATAATTCTTCCAGTTTCTCCGGATGCTCGGCATGCACTGGACGACCAGTAAGGGTTGGTCGAAGTAAATGACAACCATAGTGGCAGGCAAACTCAATCTTTGAAAGCGGCTTAACCACATGGTTCTTAATCTCTTCCAGTCCGATTTTATCATATAAAAGGTCAATAGTATGAAAAATCTCTGCTGTACCCTTATATTCAAGATCCTCCTCTGCCAGCATCGAATTATATTTTTCGATTTCTTCGCTATTTACCTTGTCGACCATTAAATTCTTTGCCCCGGTGAGTGCCAGATGACAAATAGGGCACGGGGCAAATACGTCCAAGCCCGCCATTTCACAAATCGCAAGATTCCGCAGCGAAAGATATCTACTGAGATTTAGATTAATACTTCTGAGTGGTGCACCACAGCACGAAAAACCTTCCAGGTCCACCAACTCGATCCCTAATGCCGGTAAGATTTTACGTAATGATAGCTCGTATGCATATTGCTCAGTAGGAATTACACATCCTAAAAAGAAGCCCAGACGGTGCGGTTGTACATTTTCATCAGGTTTTTCGATTTGCACCATTATTTTCCCTCCAGTTCTCCATAGCTATCATTTCAACCCAAAGTTACCGTAGCCGCTTTCATAAGTACTTGTTGAAATTTTGCCAGGTCGATAAGTTTTGGTACTGCTGGTAGACCTAATCCTTCACGAGTCTTCGTATCCAAATCTCGGGTGCGCACCTCTTGTACACTCTGGATCAAACCTGACGCTAGAACCGACTGTAATATATTCGAATATTCACCTGGTACCTGCTTACCTGAGGCAATTGCTATATTTTTTAAAGAATACAATACTTCCACGGGAGCTACCTTTTGTGGGCAGCGTTCTTTACATTTATAACATGTTATACATGTCCAGATTATATCAGAATTTATTAATTCATCTATAAATCCAAGTTTTGTCATTGACATAATCTTATGTGGCTCCAGCTCCAAGAGTTTCATGGCTTCGCAGCCACTGGTGCATTTTGCACACTGGAAACAATAATCAGGTATGTTCTCTTGTAGTTTTGTCAAAATTTTTTTAATTCTCTCCTGTTTTTCCTTTTCGGGCATGGTCATTGAGGTTAAATCAGTTATTGTCATGAATTTCCAACCTTGATATGAACCGGGCTTTTTTATTAAACTTGCTATAAACCCAATTGAGGTACAAATCGAGTGTACAATATTTGGAAGTTATTATTTGGTTTTCTCGATTAATGCGGGCACAATCTTATAAATATCTCCAACGATTCCATAATCCGCTGCATTGAAAATTGGCGCTTCGGGGTCCTTATTAATTGCTACGATGATATCAGACTCCCGCATCCCCGCCAGGTGCTGGATTTGTCCGGAAATGCCGCAAGCAATATATATTTTTGGTTTGACTTTATGCCCCGATAAACCGACCCAATGCTCTTTAGCTAACCACTTCAAATCTGATGCGAGGGGTCTTGAACAACCAACCTCACCATGGAGGTTCACTGCCAGGTCCTTTATCATCTGGAGATCTTCTTTATTTTTAATCCCACGACCACAGGAGATTATGAACTCTGCATCTTCTATTCGTAGTGATTCGGCTGTTCGTTCGGAAATCTTGGTAATTTTTACTTTGGGTTCAGATATTTCCATGGATTTTTCAATGATCTCACCGGATCTAGCATCATCTCGAGGCAATGGTTGAACGATCTGAAAAGCCAGTGTTGCAAATTGTGGTTTGGTATTAAATATCTGCGTGGCTACACCGTTACCACTGTAGACCACTCTCTCGATCTTTAGATTGTTATTTTCATTTAGTTCTGCAACTATGCAGTCGGTTGCGGATCCGGTATTAAATCTCGCGGCTAGACGCGGTGTTAGCTCCTTACCGGTCACATTTGAGCCTAACAGGATTATCTGCGGTTTGAGTTCTTCAATTAATTTGAATAAAATGTTGGTATATTGCTCTGTATTGACCTGCTCAACAGCCGGCGTGATCTTATATACCTTGTCTGCGCCGTGGGCAATTAAGGTCTTTGCCATGGCTTCTGCGCTCGTTTGGATCATAACAGCTGACAGCTGCGAAGTTAGTTTATCCGCTAGCTCACGGCCTTTAGCAAGTAATTCAAGAACTATTTTCTCATTCTCAGAAAAAACCAATACACCATTGAATTCATCGTTTGTCATATCCATCTCCCTCCTATCTCCCCAAAACTGTTTTTAGATGCTCTATCAATTGTCCTGCAGCATCCTCTGGCTCGGCGTCTATCACCACATTCTTCCTATTCATTTGGAAACCTTTTACAGTAGAAGTTGTTAAACGATTAGAAAACTGGTCCGGTGCTAAACCCAGGTCACCGGCACCCCAGGTATCGATCTTCTTATTTGCTGCCTGTAGAATTTGCATCATATTTGGCAGCCTGGGCTCATTCAATTCTTTTGTAGTTGTCATAACTGCGGGGTATCCGGATTCGACAGTGACCAACCTATCACCTACATCTCGATCCGCAATTAATTTATCCGCTTCCACGGTTAATCCCGTTACATAGGTAACTAACGGCACTCCCAGTTGTTCAGCCAGCATGGGCCCGACCTGACCGGCATAGGTATCGATAGCGGCTTCTCCACACAATATTAAATCTATCTCACCCGCCTTTTTAATACCCGCCGCCAATACAAAAGAAATACCGTATGCATCCAGATTTTCGAAACTTGGGTCGGTCAAGATCAACCCTTCATCTGCACCCATTGCCAATGCTTCACGGATGCTTTCGGAAGCTTGCGCACCACCCACAGTCATCACTATAATCTTACCGCCTAATTTTTCTTTGATCTTTACGGCTTCTTCCATTGCGTTCTTATCAAAATCACTGGTTTTAAATGGTATTCCTCTTAGGATCAACTGTTGACTGGCTTCATCCACTTTTACTTGCGAAACATCCACTACTTGTTTTATGCACACAACTATTTTCATAATCCTCCTCCAGGTAATTTTTTTATATTCATAGCTCGAGTTTATCCAGGTGTGCAGATATTACCATCCGCTGGACCTCGGAAGTACCCTCATATATCTCTGTTATCTTGGCATCACGCATGAGGCGTTCGACAGAAAAACGTTTGGTATATCCATATGCACCATGTATCTGAACCGCTTTTGTAGTCACGCGCATTGCTACTTCGGCCGAATATAGCTTAGCCATAGCTGCTTCGTATGAATATCTGGATTTGGTCTCTTTTGCAAAAGCGGCATTGTACACTAGTAACCGCGCCGCCTCGATCTCTATTGCCATATCGGATAATATATGTCGGATTGCTTGAAATCTACCAATAGTTTTGCCAAATTGGACACGTTCTTTGGCATATGCAATGCTTTGATCCAACGCGCTTTGTGCAATGCCCAATGCCTGCGCTGAGATACCAATGCGGCCGCCATCCAGGGCATTCATCGCGCTTTTAAACCCATCACCTTCGGCACTTAATCGCTGGTCTTCCGGGAGGAACATGTCATCAAAGTTTAATTCACACTGAATAGAACCATGGATTCCTAATTTTGATTCCACGGTACCCGTGGAAAATCCGTCGGTCTCCGCATTTAATATGAATGCACTAATACCTCTATGTTTCAACTCCTTATTGTTCTGCGCAAATATCACATAGGTATTTGCTTTGCTACCATTCGTGATGAAGATTTTCTGACCGTTTATCTCATATCCTCCGTCTTTTTTTACAGCGGTAGTTTGAAGTAATGAAACATCAGTTCCCGCTCCTGGCTCGGTTAAGCCAAACCCGCCGAGTTTGTCACCAGATGCTAATGGTTTCAAAAACTTCTGTTTCTGTTCTTCGGTGCCATATTTATTTATTGGATGGCAGGCTAATGAATTATTAACTGACATGGTAACGCCGTGTGATGCACAAACTCGTGATATTTCTTCGACCGCTATAACATATGATACTACGTCCAAGCCTGCACCGCCGTATTCTTTAGGGATAAACATACCCATAAAACCGTGGTCGCCCATTTTTTTTACGGTTTCCGAAGAAAAGATGCAAGAAGAATCAATCTCACATGCAATGGGTTGGAGTTCTTTAATAGCAAACTCACGAGCTTTTGCCCGAATCTCTTCCTGGACTGGTGTAAGATCGAATTTCAGAACGATCCCCCTGTTAGATTATTTGGCTAAAAATTAATTTGAACGATAATGCTGCCAGTGTTTTTTAGATTATCAAACTGAACGGATTAACGTTAAATAAAATTTGTGGTAAACAATATCTTTAATTATGAGGATTATTATTGTTCGTTAATTCTCAGATATTCAGGAGTCCTAAGAACCAAAAAACCTAGCACGGATTACACGGATTATATAGATTGTAACTTGGAGAATCATTATGCCCCAAAAAAATAGAAAATCCGGGAAAAATTTTAAAATCATAATAATCAAGGCTCGCTGTAAAGGCTGTAAACTTTGTGTAACCTATTGTCCAACTGATACGCTTAAAATGTCAAAAGAAACAAATATTAATGGTTATTTCGTGCCTGAGGTAAAGGATATTAAGACCTGCAGCGGCTGCAATCTATGTTCAAAGTACTGCCCGGATTTTGCAATATTTTGTGAAAAATGAGTGTTTAAAATGACAGAAGTTCCCAGAAAACCCCGCGCAAATTCCAAGAAAATACGTTCGCAAGAGCATCGTGAGTTTTGGCAAGGTAATTATGCCGTAGCTGAAGGAGCGCTTGCCGCGGGGTGTAGATTCTATGCGGGGTACCCGATTACACCGTCATCAGATATTTTCCATTACTTATCTTCCAAATTACCGCGAGTAGGCGGGGCATGTCTGCAGATGGAGGACGAAATAGCATCGATAGCAGCGATCATCGGTGCGAGCTGGACCGGCCAAAAGGCAATGACTGCAACTTCCGGTCCAGGATTCTCTCTAATGCAGGAGAATATAGGTTATGCAATCATGACCGAAACGCCGATAGTGATAGTAAATGTAATGCGAGCGGGGCCCAGTACCGGTCAGGCAACTTTGACGGGTGCAGGAGACGTTTACCAAGTTCGGTATGGCACTCACTGCGCGGATTTTGAGATCATAGCACTAGCTGCAAGTACGGTTTCCGAGGCGTATTCGCTTATGATTGACGCTTTTAACCTTTCCGAGCAGTACCGGGTACCAGTTATTTTTCTATTGGACGAACATATTGGTCATTTTAATGAAACTGTTATTATTCCGGAGAGTCCAAAGATCTTTAATAGGAAACGTCCGCAAAGTAAGACCGACCCCATCTTTGGTCAAGCTAAGGATGGCGGTTTAGTTCCACCGATGCCAGATCTCGGCGAAGGGTATAAACTTCTGATTACTGGTAGTACCCATGATGAATTCGGTTGGAGATATACAAAAGACGGTGAAATACATCGCAAACTAGTCAGAAGATTATCACAAAAAATCCTAATTAATAGGGATAAAATAATAAAATTAGAAAGCAGCAAACCAAAAGATGCTACCATTGGAATAATAAGTTATGGCTCAGCGTCACGGATCGTAAATGAAGCAATAAACCGTATGTCCAAATCTGATAGGAAGAAGATTGCCAATTTACGGTTGATTAGTATTTGGCCATTCGCCGAAAAGCAAGTAGCGGAATTCATGAAAGGGCTTGAGCATGTAATCGTTCCAGAATATAATTCTGGATTATTAGCTCGTGAACTTGAACGGTTCAGGCACTTTGGTCCCGAGGTGCATTCGATATCACAAATCGGTGGTGGTGAGCCAATCAATCCAAATACCATTTTAGATAAATTCGGAGAATATCTATGATCGAACATAAACACCCAAATGACGATTACCTCAGGAAATTGCCTATCTTCTGTCCGGGTTGTGGTAATGGAATTATTTTGCATACACTAATTAGGAGTATTAAAAAATATATACGAGATTCAATAAGTATAAATAAAACAAAAAACGACGGTATTTTTCAAGATCCGTTGGATAGATTTGTATTTTTAAGTGGAATTGGTTGTGCAGGCTGGATCGTTAGCCCGCATATGAATGCGGATACATTTCATACGACGCATGGCAGACCAATTCCTGTGGCTACGGGTGTTAAGGTTTCAAACCCGAAGCTAAAAGTCATAGTAATCAGCGGTGATGGTGACTTGGCATCTATTGGCGGTAACCACCTAATCCATGCTGCTCGGCGTAATATTGAAATTATGTGTATTTTGGTGAATAATTTTAATTTTGGTATGACCGGCGGTCAATGCGGTCCCACCACATTTCATAATGCCATTACTACCACCACACCGTATGGCAATTTCGAATATCCGTTTAAGATCGCGGAGCTAACCGCTACGGCAGGGGCGGCGTATTCGGCACGCTGGACGGTTCGCCACGTTATCCAATTAGAAAAAAGTTTTGATAAAGCACTTTTGGTTTCAGATCGCGGATTCGCATTTGTAGAAGTTCTCTCACCATGCACCACACAATTTGAAAACCGAAATTATGGAACCGAAGACCCCCAAGTATTATTAGATATCTTTGAAAAAAATTCAATTCATTTAAAGGATATAAATAAATATTCCGAAGAAGAGCAAAAGGACAAGATAGTTCTGGGTACATTTGCAGATCATGAAGTTATTGGGCTCACTAAAACCATCGAATCCTCAAGATCCCGTGCTTGTGAAGAAGGGGAGATTAATAAGGAGGCACATATATGAAAAACCAGCTTCAAAAACAACCCTTAGAGATTTTAATAGTGGGAAAAGGAGGCGAGGGTGTGGTGTTTATGGGCGAGTTACTGGGCTTAGCGGCAACTTTAGACGGTAAGTTTGCCTGCCAACGCAGTACCTATGGTGCATCTCAGCGTGGTGAGGCGTTATATTCCGAGATTATCGTATCATCAATGCCCATTCAATATAGTTTTGTCGAGTCACCAAGATATTTTATTTCGATGAGTCAGCAAGGATTTGAAGCTTATTATCACAGGTTAAATAATACCCATGATCCAATGCTTTTCATAGACTCCACATATGATTACGATCTTCACGGACTGGAAAAGAATGGTAAAGTAATAAAAATTGGTGCACGTTCGCGTGCTATTAGAGATGATCTTCCCGTGGTGGGTAATATAATCATGTTAAGTGCATTTATAAGAAGCACAAACCTGGTCACCAAACAAGCCCTTAAAAAGGCTTTATTAAAAAGGATATCTTCAGCATGGTATGATCAGAACCTAAAAGCGCTGGAGATCGGGTTTAAATTGAGTTAAATTTATGAATTGGTTTTTTTTATAATACGTTATTGGAATTTCAACGCAACCATTCGATTACGCCTTTATATACTCGATTATTTAATTTAAAATCAATCGTTTGAGAAGGTGAGAGGGAGGATGAGTAATTGTATGGGGAAAACCAAATCCAAGATCTAAGATCCAAAATCCCAAACTCAAACTTGGGATTTTAATAGAGGAATCTAATATTATACCCCGGAGGGCTCAATAATTGGTAAGACCAAATTAAAAAACGCCGATGAGCTATTGTTCTTTGTTCCGATTAGGAGCGGGTGAGAGTTAGGTGGTTTGTGGGAGTTGAGACGTCTACTATATAAAGGTTTCTTGGTAATTACCAAGAAGTCTTTATATATTAGTAGTAACCTAATAAAATGATCCTCCCAAACTAATAGAGGATAGAAGTTTAGGCTACCCGTGGGAGCAGTGAACATCTTAAGTTAACGGAGTGAACGGGGAACTATATAGGGTCACATTGAAAAAGATCTAACCGGAGAACTTATCATTTCAAAATCGTTTCAAATAATTCAAAGTGACATGTAAAGGGGAGGAGTAATTGGTAGAATTGCTTTATTAATGTAGAATTAAGGAAATCTTGGGATTAAAATCGAGTATAAGAACGGATTTCATCGGGAGGAGTTTGAATAACTTCTGACTATATTAATATACAGAATTTAAAGAATTTAACGATAGAAGAATTAATTTTCTTACATCTTTTAAAATTTATGCATTTTCGGGATAAGTATGCTGTTCCTGAATTATTGACCGAACAAGGTATCCAAAGCGTGTTAAATTGTGATCTTGGGCTAATATCTCGGATCTTGAAAAAGAACGAAAAAAAGGGATATATCTATCGGACAAAGTCGAAGATCGAAAATAAAAAGCGAATACAAACCGTATTCTTTTTAATAGCTTGTTGCCGGCCAACAGTATGAGCATCAAATTCGCTTTTTTTGCA
>CBFDAW010000004.1:0-19153 GCA_965602865.1 uncultured Thermoplasmata archaeon | reverse complement strand
AATCTGGAGTTATTGAAAAATCGAGATTTTTTCAATCAGGGGTGCGGAATGTGTGGTGGAAGATCCATCCGAGGCCTAATGCCCTCGGACCAGCGTGTAATTTCACTATAAAATCAAAGCGGTCCTGCCCTCCTGCCAACGATTATAATCGTCATAATATTATAGTGGTCGATCAATATTTAATAAAACATCCTGATAACATCGCATCGATTACCCATTAATTCCGTTTTCCTTAGGTGGTTTTGGCTCGGGAGTATTTGACAGTACTGCGTTTTTTGGGCTTGCAAGTATCGTGCCGTTACCGCTATAATCTATTACCCAGTTCTTGCTATTATATGCTAAGACTTTCAATTGTAGATAATCGATTACTTTACTTTTTGAACCTAATTGCTTTTCTATTATCACCCACGAGCTATTTAAGAGTGCAGATCTCCAGATCAGGCCAACATACTCGCCCGTAGATTTTGTAGTACCATGGAGCTCAAATTTGATATACCGCTTCCCAACCGGTTTTTTCAGTATTACAAAATCCAATTTTCCGGCGGTAGTAAATTCTGAAGATCCTTCGGATCCTTGCCCGTCTTCTTTTGACTTTGCGAGTTGTTTGCGGAGTTTTCTACTCTGTGTCACGAACACCAGCATGATCAATACGAAAAAAATGATCAATACCATCACAACCAGCCCTGCAGCCCAAAGCATGCCCTGGTCATCATTCGAGGTCGAGGGCAATGAAGTACTTTCATTAATAATAATTAGCTGTATGAATACTCCAGTCTCGTTATCATCATCAGTAACATATAATGTAACATTATACCTCCCGGTGTCTGAGTAACTATGTTCAATTATTGATTTTTCATATCCAAACGTACCGTCCTCAAAATCCCAAGTATAATCGAGTGTAGAGAGCTCATCATCGGGGTCGGTTGTGCCGGTTGCATCAAAAATAATTTCCTCGGATGCATTGCCGTTTTGCGGTGAAGTTTTAAAAGTGGCGATTGGTGGTAAATTTCGGAGCTTAATTTTTTTAATACACTTCTTGCTTTGCGCACCATCGTTGTCCCAAACCGATAACGATATTGAATATTCAATATCGTCCTCGAAGCTATGGCTCGGTAGTTTTTTTGTTGAATTAATTCCATCGGAAAATTCCCAATAATATCCGGTGATTGTTCCATCGATATCACTCGATATCCCGGAATTAAATACGAACACGGTATTAGCAGACCCACTCGATGGTTCGATTGTAAAATTTGCTATTGGTGCACGATTTGAAATCTTGATCTCCCGTAAAGTGCTCCACGCACTGGTCTGGTTGGAAATATCACGTACTTTGACACTTACATAATACGTACCATTATCGGTATAGCTATGGTAGATGGTATCATTTAATCTCCAATTACTAAGTGTCCCGTCGTCAAAATCGTAGTAATAATACTGTACTCCTATGTCTGCGACTTCATTGTACGACTCGCTAGCATCGAACAAGATTTTCTCGTAAGTTAATGCCTGTGTCGGCTCGATCTTTAACTTTGCTATTGGAATGGAATTTACTATTAATTCTCTTGAAATCGTATTATTTGTTTCATTTATTTCGGTAAGATTACCATCAACATCAATAGTTACATTAATAATATGAGTTCCATTGGGCACGAGAATTTGTAGTTGTACACTAATTTCCGTGACGGCGTCCATCGGAAGCGAGGATAGATTGGTGGTACTATTTATTAGACCATCATCGAGATATAAGGCAACTGTAACATTCGTTTTATTATTATTAAAATCAACGACCCCGACATTTTTTACCACGGTTGTAATCGTAATCGTCTCATTACGCAGCGGGTAGTCATTTGAAAAAATAATGCTAAATGGTATCAAATCAGGTATAAACGGTAGGGTTTGATTTAGGGTAATATTGAATATTTTGCTTGAATTTATAACTATTTGTGATGTATTTGTTGCAAAACCAAATCTCTTCGCCACAACAGTATGCGGCGTCAAATATGTTTTAGAGTTACCGTTTAAATAATATTCAGTGCATGCGATGTATCGCCTCCAGCCGTGGTCGTCCGTGGTGGTGTTGAATTCAAGAGTGCCGTTCGTATTATCCAAAATCAAAAGGTTCACGTCAGGAATAAGGGCAGATGTGGAATTTTGTGTAAATATATGCAAAAACCACTGCACAGAAAAATTTGAACTAAGATCCACTTGGACATCATCACCGTTAAAACTGGTGTTTAGTGTGGTAAGCTCGGAAGATTGCGCAATATAAAAATCTTTCGAAGTTGAACCAATCAATGAACTATTTATGATTTTAACGTGTTTCGACCACCGCGCACACATTACACCATTGTTATTATTTTGGAATGTACTGAGATATACATGATTGTTGTTTGAATTATTTTCAATATATATCCCATTTTGGTTATTATTATCAAATAAACAATTTTTAATCGTATTATTATTACAATAATCCTTTAATATAATTCCATCCTGGCTATTACTTAAAAAATCCGATCCGGTTATTAAATTCAAGTTTGAATTCTCGGCAAAGATTCCGCACTCATTTGTAAAAAATAAACAATTTCGAATAATATTACCTGATGAGTTGGTGAGATTCAATCCGTAATGACAGTCAATAAATTCACAATCTACGATCTTTGCCGCAGTGCCGCCTAAAAAGGTAACCGCATTATAACAGTATAAGAATGAGCAGTTGCAAATTACGCTGTCATGTGATTCGATTAGAATCCCCGAACGCTTCGAGTTCCAACCTACGAAATTAAAGCTACCATTTTCCACAATAAATTTTGATACTGGGTCGACCCAGAGTATGCGTATCCTCAGGTTCGAAGAAGCTCCGGTTATCAGTGCCCCCCCACTGAGCTGTATGGTCCCGCCTTGTGCGCCGTCGCCTTTTTCAACGCTGATAAAATATTCTCCCATTGTCGAACAATTTACCAATATCGTGCTGTTTATTACATTACACAAACCATTGATCGTAAGATTTCCCATCAATACCAAATTACAATTCGTTATTTGAAACACTGCATCGGATTTAATAAATATTTCACCGGCAATTTTGGCGGTAATATTCTCCCAGTACATAATTGCCGTATTGTTTAAAGTAATATCAACTGTTGAGATTTTCTCGTTGAGCCGGTGGACCTCATCATCAGCCTCGATGTACCAATGCTGTAGCGTGGAACCATTTTCCGGCGGTGAGCCACTCTCACCCATTGCGGTTGTGAATGGCAATTGGAAAATCTGTTCGCGCAGGTTTAATCCTGTAAATAGTAATAAAATAATTATCAGATAAGTGAACAAATTATTTTTGTTGATCCTTTTTCCAAATGATTCGAATTTTATTAATGCCATTACCATTGTTAACTAATTAATAGATTAAATATGTTTTGTTATTCCTATTTCGAATTTTTCATTTGTGACTTCCCAATCTTTTGTGTATGTACCTTCGGCTTTGACTATGGAGCTGATTTCTAATTTAACCGATCTTGTCTCGGTGGATATGTATTCATGCCAAGATTCGATCAATTTTTCCAGGTCAAAACTGACTTTAGCTATTGTATCAATCGAGTCTTCCACCTTCAAATCCATTTCCTTTCTCATCTCCTGGATCCGTCGCACCAGCTCGCGAGCGAACCCCTCGCCGCGAAGCTCGGCGCTGAGCTCGGTATCGAGGTATACCAAACCGCCATTAAATTGAGCGCCGATGATGTTTTCAGGTAATTGTTGGGTAATCCTAACCATCTCCGGCGTGATCACAACCATCTCGCCGTCCAGTTCCAATTCGAATTTACCGGCTGCAATAGCGTTTTGAATTTTGGCGCCATCTTGTAGTTTAAGTGCATTTGCGATCATGGCGGCTTTTCCTTTAAAGGCGGGTCCAAGAACCTTAAATTGAGGTTGAATATCTATTTCGGCTTCACCCCAGACCTCGCCGGGGGGTAACACCTCAACATTTTTTGTATTGGTTTGATCACTTAGGATTTTATTCAATGCATTCACTGCCGAGTGCACGGCTGGATCCTCGGCGTTAATAATAATTCTTTTACATGGCCAGCGTAATTTCAAGTTTGCTTTTTGTCTGGCACTAAACACCGCCTCTACAATATCGCGGACCGTGGTCATTTGATCTTCGAGCTCGGCATTGATTTTGAGTTCATTGACACTAGGCCAGTCACAAGCATGTATGGTGGGTTTAGAATTATCAAGATTTAAATATATCTCTTCAGCAATAAAAGGTGTAATCGGTGCCAATAATTTCGCCAGGTCTAATAACACGTCATAAATCGTGCGATACGCCGAAAGTTTGTTTAGGTCCTCAGCCTCGATCCATAATCTATCCCTCACCAGCCGTATATACCATCGGGATAGGTGCTCATTGATGAAATATTCAATTGCCCGACAAACCTTGTGCATATTAAATTCTTCAAACTCCTTTGTAACGGTCCGTTTCAAGGATTCCATTGTAGAATATAGCCATCTATCCTCAGGCATCAGATGTTGCGATAATTCTTCGTACGGGTTTTTTTTTGCGTCGAAGTTATCCAGAGCCATATACGTAGTTGAAAATAAATATACGTTCCATAAAATGTTCAACATCCGATTTGCATTTTTCACACCCGTTAGACTAAACGGAATATCTTCCCATGGTGCCGAGGCATGTAAGAAGTAGAACCTGAAGGCGTCAACGCCAAATTCGTTCGTAATATTAAGCGGTTCCATCGCGGTCCCTGCCGACTTGGACATAGGTCTTCCGTCCTCACCCAGGGCATGACCGTGCATTAACACGGCTTCGTATGGTATTTTGTCGAACGCAATCACGCTCGCACCCAATTGCGAATAGAACCAACCGCGGGTTTGGTCATGTGCCTCAGTGATCCAGTTACAGGGCCACCAACGCTTGAATTCATCATCCGAGTTGGGGAACCCCAGCTGTGCCCAGGAACAAACCGCTGAGTCGAACCACACATCCATGACATCTACTACCCGCGAGACCGGACTGGCGCATTTCGGACATTTCAATTTTACTTTATCAATCCAAGGTCGATGCAGTTCCATACCCGGTTCATAGCCATCTTGCCCCTCGAGCTCCTTGGCTTCACCGATAACTATCATATGCCCGCAGCTATCGCAAAGCCAGATCGGTAACGGAATTCCCCAATACCGCTGGCGCGAAATGCACCAATCACGTGTATTTTCCACCCAAAGGTATTGTCGTGAGCTCCCGGCCCACTCGGGGACCCAACGAATGCGTGAGATCTCTTGAAGCATCCGGTCTTTAATTTCTGTTACTTTCAAGAACCATTGTTTAGTGGCTCGATACGTAATCGGCATTTTACATCGCCAGCAGTGACCATATCTATGAGTGATCTTGTCATTCCATAACATTAATCCTTTATCCCAAAGCTCCTGGATGATCTGTTCATCAGCATCCTTGGTGAACTTACCCTGGTATTTACCAGCTTCCTCGGTAAATACGCCAGCCTCATCGATCGGGCAAAAGACCGGCAGATCGTAGCGCAAACCGGTCTCGAAATCATCAGGCCCATGTCCCGGGGCGGTATGGACACAGCCGGTCATATCATCTGTTACATAATCTGCCAAGACTACCTTATGTAAATAATATCCATGCTCTTTTTGATGATACGGCACCTCCTCCAGAAGCGGATGAATATATTGCAACCCTTCCAGGTCCTGACCGTTAATCTCTTCCAGTATCTCATACTCATCATATTTGCCGATCTCTTTTATATCCTCCACTCGGTTCTCTACCAGTATGAAAATCTCATCCTTGCCATCTTTTGTATAACGCACTTTTACATATTTGAAATCCGGGTGCACAGATACCGCCACATCGGCGGGTAGTGTCCAGGGCGTGGTGGTCCAGATCAATATATATTCGTTTTCTTTATCCTTGATCGGAAATCGAACGTAGATCGAATGATCGGTCTCGTCCCAATATTCAACTTCGGCTTCTGCTAGTGCAGTTTCACATCTGGGGCACCAGGTTAGCACACGGTGCGCGCGTGTCAGCAAACCCTGGTCATGGGCGCGCTTTAGCGTCCACCACGCGGAATTTATGTAATCATTAGTAATAGTAATATATGGATTCTCCCAGTCGAGCCAGACACCCAATGCTTTGAACTGCTCGGTCATATTATCTTTATGTTTAAGTGCGAACTCACGGCATTTGTTGATGAAATTCTCCATTCCGAAATTCTTGATATCCTGTTTCTGTTTAAAGCCCAACTCCTTCTCTACCTGTACCTCAATGGGTAATCCATGCATATCATACCCTGCCTGGTCGCGAACATTATGCCCGGTCATACGAAGATACCGGATCACTGCATCTTTCAAGATCTTATTCCACGCAGTACCCAGATGGATTTTACCACTTGTGTACGGTGGGCCGTCTATGAAATAGAAATCCTTACCGTTTTTTCTAGCCTCTCGAGTATATTCATAGGCGTTGTTAGCTGCCCAATGTGTTTCGATCTTGCTCTCCAACTCTTTGGTTTTATAGCTCTTAGGCACGTTTGTGATCATACTCTTTGCCCCGAAGATTTGTAACTGCTAGCTTCTGGCAAGAAGGATAATATGCAACTCATATTAATATTATTTTATTTTTTAGCCAGAATGAGTTATTTCCTCAGCCCCTTGGTTTTACCCTCCTTCATCCAGTGCATCATTAGTTTATTCAATTTTGTCTTTTCTTCGTCGGTCAGCTCTTCACTTGCCATGATCTTCTTCGCAGCGATCTTGTATTCTTCTTTGGTCACTACACCATCTTCTAATATCTCATCTACATCCTCTTTCAGTTTTTCCGGCATGATAACTTTATGCTCAACAATCGTTTTTCGTGCCTCACCCAATGCATCATCTAACTCCCTTTCGAGAATGATATAATGGTTTTCACTAATTAGACCTGAAGAAAATTCTTTTTTGATTTGTTTTTTAAGTGCTAGAAGTTCTATTTCTTTATCCTTTGGTGTTTTCTCCTTATCTTTGATTTGCTCGATTTTGTGCATATATTCCTTTAATTTCCCCTTCTTCTTTCGCATTGTGATAAATCCAAATAAAAATAAAGAGAATGCAATAATACCGGAGACCACTGCTAAAAACAGTCCCCACCAATCATAAGAAAAACCAATAAATGTCTCACCCTTGTCAGCACTTTCTTTAACAGTAACATTCCAAGTGGAGGTAGTGTTAAGTTCACCATCTGAAACCAGGGCTTTAATTTCATGGTCGCCAATAGAATAGGAAGCTGGCTGGTAAACATAATTCTTATTTCCACTCAACACCAATGAACCGTCAAGGTACCATTTTATGGTGAGGTTTTCTTTGTCTTCAAAATCCGGGTCGTCAGGGGTGATGATAAATTCCTGGTTTTGTTTTGCGGTGATACTAATTTCTTTCTTCCCCTCTGGGGTTTTTACCTCAATTGTTGGTTTACGATTCATGTTATTAACGGTAACATTCCATTTGAACCGAATTTCTGCGGTACCATCTGTTACTTTAATGGTTACATTATACAATGATTTAGCATCGTAGGTTGTAGTTAATACGTAACTCGAATCTTCGCTTTGGATTGCACCGTTAAGGTACCAGGAATAATCCAAAGTGTCACCATCTTTATCGATCGCCTTAGCTATGAATTCAACTTGTTCAG
Source organism: uncultured Thermoplasmata archaeon (assembly GCA_965602865.1). GTDB lineage: Archaea > Thermoplasmatota > Penumbrarchaeia > JAEHCK01 > JAEHCK01 > CBFDAW01. The sequence continues at coordinate 11,460 of CBFDAW010000004.1, read as the reverse complement.
TTTCGTTAATAATGATATTAGAATCCTTTGGAGTAACTGTCAAGTCCGGTCTCATGTTTTTGATCAGCTTTGGCGGCGATGTGACCCAGGGTGAAAAGTCCGTGCCATCGTAGACTCTGATCTTGAAATACCAAACATCTTGTTTATATGTCATTTTCGCATCAACAAAGTGCATATCATCGAGACCTGGATAATGAATCTCGTTGTCGTACCATTGAATTTCTATTTTAGTAATATTGTCCCCATCGAAATCATAATAATCATACATTACTTCAAGATTATCCGAATTTGTAGGATAAGAGGGTGAAATATTTGCATTGATAACTACAGGCGGTGTATTACCTATTGTGACATTTGGCGATTTCTGGGGGCTAGTGTAACTTTTACCATCATATGGTTTTGCAATGAAGTACCAAATCTCACCCCTATTTGTCACATTCTCAGGTATAATGAGGTTATTATTGTATTTTGATATAACATCTCCATCTAGGTACCACTGTATAATGCTCTGGTCAGGATCAGCGTCAATATCCTCAAATTCAAAATCTGCCTCAAGCGGTTCACCTTTAACGGGTTTCTCTGGTTGAATTTGTAGGTCCGAGACCGATGGCGGCGAATTACCAATAGTTACAATATTCGATTGAATCGGGCTGCCAAATTCTTCACCGTCATGTGGCTTGATCTCACAGTACCACATATAGCCTTTTTTCAGGTCTTTTGAATATACTTGTTTGTCTCTTATTCCATAATAGACGAAATTTCCGTCGCCGGTATCCACATACCAGCTAAAACTGGTCGCTTCTTCGTGATCTCCATCAAAGTCATAATATTCATAGGTAACACTCAGGGTATCCGAGCTAATTGGTGTTTTGGGTGAGAGTTCTATTTCTCCACTTATCGTTGGTGGAGTATTTTCGATCTTCACAATATCTGAAGTGTTTATCTCACCATAATCGGTTCCATCATAAGGTCTGAACTCGCACTTCCATTTCTCACCTTTTTGTGTCTCAAAAGCATGAACCGTTTTATTATCTATACCGGAATAAATAAAACCACGCCCAGTTCCACGATTAACATACCATTTGTAATTACCCACTTGTTCAGGATCATTATCAATATCAAAGTAAGCATATGACACCGTGAAATTATCACAGCTCGTTATCTTTTCATTTGGTTCTTCTGGTACGATAATTAATGATTCCTCTTCGATTTTCGGAGGCGTATTTAAAATCGTAATAGTATTCATCGAAAATACGGAATTACCATAGTCTTCGCCATCATGCGGTTTGACGCGTGCACGCCATTCCTCGCTCTTTAGGATAGAAGTTGGTGGTAACTCGAAACCTGTGTACGCATCCACAAAAACGCCCACCTCTTTCTTTTGCCAGTAGACAATGGTTTCTTCTTCAATGTCGGCGTCTATATCATTGTAAGTATAATCAACATGGAGGATCGAAGAAGATGTCGGTTGGCTTGGAGAAATCATTATGTTTGAAACCACGGGCGGGGTATTTTGAATGGTAACCACATTGGAATCAACCGGGTTGCTGTACGCCGCACCATCGAAAACCCAAACCCGTGCAAGCCAGTTCTGACGCTTTAAAGTTAATGTGTGATTTATACTCGTAAAATTAGATAGTGTCTCGTTTTTCCGGCCATCTACAAACCATTTAATGGTATACGGGTACGCTGGGTCGCCTTCAGGATCGAAATAATTAAAGTTTAACTCCAAATCATCGAGCGTCGTAGGTACGAACGGGATCACGCTTATTTCCTCTACATTTGGCTGGTCGTTATTAATTGATACAACTATATTACATGGCCCCTCAATATCAGTAATGTTTTCTCCTGAATGGTTGCCGAGAATCGCTGAGATCGTGTATGGGTTTGATGTGAAATTACCATCTTGTAAAATTGTTTTATCATGAAGAAGTTGCCAGTTGATATATCCATCATTATCTGTATGTGCAACAATAGCCTCGCCATCCGATTGTCGTATTGTCACTTCAGCATCATTAGCCGGTAAGCCAAACATATCTTTAATATAAATCTGAACATACCAAAAGAAAGCTACCTTAGATACAGCGTCATTGAATTGTAATGAGGTGTAAGGTATAGAAACATTAATAGCCAGTATCATTGCGCCTTCGTCTAAACCCAGATTAATTGCACCAGGGTTTGAAAACGTGGTATTTTCCAACATAATTGTATATGGATCTTGTGGCGATTTATATCGAACGAATATACCATAATTATTGTTGGACTTAATCGTACTTAAATTTAGTTTAATATTCTGACTATTTTCCACATTAAGCCCCACCGAATTGTTCCAAAGATCCACAGCTTCCAGATACACATTCATAGCGTAAATAAAATATAGTCCATAAAGGCAGTTGGAAATATTCCCACCCACAAAGGTGATATCATTAGTATATAAATATTGATCCCTAACCGAAATAAAATTCAGTAGTACGCCATCATAATCTGCATCAGAGATCGTATTGTTCTCAAACCTTATCCGCGAGCACCCCTCTACGTAAATCCCAGTCGTAGTATGGTCTATGACATCGTTTGAAGAAATTAGAATATCCGATGACGTAAATATTCTAATTCCATATTCATTGTTTGTAATATTATTTTCAGTAACAGTAATAGCCTCTGAATTGGTAATATTAATACCGGTTGCTGGGGGGCTGAGATAATGATTTTGAATTGTATTGTTATGTATTCGAATATTATTCGAGGAAATAAAGATTATTCCGCATCCGATATTATCTTTAATAGTGTTATTTATGAATGTATCATCTTCCCCGGTCATTAAAGCAATACCTAAAAAACAGTAACTGATCGTATTATTCTTTATTGTGTTATTAATAGTTTGATCCATATATATACCGAAGAAGTCGCTACCATTTATTATGTTACTTTCAATTAGACACCCCGTGGTAGATTTCAATTCAATAGAGTGAGCATTCATAACTCCGAATTTATTACCAACAATATTGACCGCGTTTGCATCATCTATTATCAATCCTCTATATGTTCTATTCGTTGCATTGATAGTATTTCCTCTAAATATTGAGCCATCACCACCAATATATATCCCCGTATGATTATATAATGTTGGGTTATTATAACCTATGCCAAAGGCGATAGAGTTGTTCATAAATAACTTACCATCCGGTTCGACGATAAAATAAATCGGATTATCTGTGTTATTCGCCGATATGTTCGAAGCATCTGTAAGAGTATCCGGTTTATTATCAGAATCACCTATCTCCAGTACACCACCTGCTTTAACCCAGATACCATATTCTCCAGGCAATGTTGCATTGATTTTTATGTGAGATTCATTTAATCTTAATCTCCCCCCATCCCAAATTATCAATGATCCATTGAGGGTAACATTCAAATTAGAAATCTCGACTGCATCAATAACGCCCCAGTCTCCGCACATAGCCATATTCGAAGGGTTTGCACTAGGTTGGTTAGCATTATCCACAGCTTTAATACAATAATAGTAAGTGGTCCAGTTCTGAGCACCACCTATATCAATCCAGCTTCTATTACCCGCCGGGGATATTCCAAAAGCCGAAGCGAAATTAAAACTTACTGGATTTGTACTCCGAAAGACCTCAAAATGATCTAAATCCGCTAATGGAGGATACTCCCAGGTTAGAAGGACATTATCTCTTGCACTAGTTGTCGCTAGATTTCTCGGTGGTGTTGGGTGTGTGTCGGTCGCAAATGTAATTGTGAACTTCGAGTTCCCTGTTATATCCGGCTCGGGTACCAGATAGGCTGTATCAGGTGATATGATCGCCGATATATTATGTGGGTTCATGTCAACCCAGCCGTTATAGTACATCCTCTCGGTGACCGGGAAAATGATATGACCGTAATCACCAGTTAACTCCTCAACCTCCAATTCGGAAGTGACATTCAAGACGCGCACCATCGCACCCGGTACAGAACCGTTTGTATCGTTCACATAAATATCAGCCCACCATTTGATATATAATCTAGCGTTCGGTTCTACGGTAGTTTTTGAGGTGCTAAACGAGCAGTTAATTAAAGAAAGCTCTCCTTGTGAATGCACATAGACGTCTTTCGAAGTACCAGTTAAAGATGAATTTTTTACCGTGGCTTTTCCATTAGCTTGAACCTCAAGAGCGTAGTTCGTTGCCGAACATGTGACATTCTCCATTACCGTATTTTTGACGCGTATAGCATTCAGGCATGACGTTACTATTGTATTTTTTATGATATTATTCTCATAATCATCTATACCTTTTTGACAATTTGAGATCGTATTGTTCAAAATCAGGTTTGAATTGGAATTGGTGAGCCATATTCCAATGCCGGCACCTAATCCCGGACCTGTGAGGGTATTATTAAAAATTATATTATTACTGGATGATGACACTATGTCCAGATGTGTATTCTGGTGCGGATTGATGGTGTTATGGGCAAAATAATTATTACTTCCCCTACTAATTCTAACTCCCCAATTGGCTATAATCGCCCCGCCGATATCATTATTAGTTATTTGTAAATTATTACACTCTGTTAAACACGCCGCCCAGTCGGGAATATTTTTAAATTTGCATCCTGTAACAACCCCGTTATTAGCGGAAATAAGATATAGTCCATCCGCGGTCGTAAAAGTGCCTTTTAGATTGGCGATCGTGCAATTTTCAATACGAAATCTGTTAATTTTTTGCCCAAATATTGCACGGATCTGCGCACCAGTTAAGTATATAAAACTGCAGTTGGCAATCTTAACATCATTAACCCATGCATTTCTGCCAAATAGTCGAATTCCATCATGTTCTAACTGATAGAAATCGGAGTTCAAAACCGTTATATTCTTAGAATCCTCAATATTAATTCCCCTTTTCACACGGGCATGAGCTCTGATAATCGTAATATTTTCACATGATTCCACTTGCATACCATAACGCAAAATAGTTGGTGAAGCACCAAATTGTCCACCCCCCTCGAAGCTAATCCTGTCGAAAGTCAAATTATGAGCGCCGAGGAGTTCTATACAATGAATCGTATTATCATTCGATCGGGCTTGATTATTATTAAAGTATGATGTCCTGACATTCTCAATATGCATAGATTCATAATTCGCTGTTATATTATTATTTGAAACCGTCAAATTGTAACTATTGCGTAAGTACATACCTCTTTCGTTTACATCTGTGGAATTAAGCCAGCAGTACTTGATTATTGTGGCATTTGAATCAATTACACAAATCGACCAGTGGCACATGTAGGATAGATTAACATACTCGATGATCGAATCGTTCGAACCATTTAATATGATCCCAGAACCACACATATAAAAAGAAGTGTTCCTGATGATCGCGTTATCACCTTCAATATAGAGACCATATATATTCATACTCATATCCGGGTCATAGCTTCCGCATTGCTCCACTGCAGAATTATTAATTTCCAGCCCGCCGCCGGGTTCGACACGGAAATAATATCTATAATCTAAAAAGCTCCCATCGTCTGTATCGACCGTACTATCTGTAATTAAACACCCATCCGGTGTATTGGGGTTATTATCGGCATCCCAAATATTCAATCTTCCGCCATTCTCCACGATGATCCAAAATTGGTTAGTTGTTGCCGTGCAATTCATACGTAAAGTGGTATTTCGAAGTGTAAGTACACCACCACTTTTGATCACCAGATCTCCAGTGAGAATAATTTCGTCATCGGTATATGATTCGATACTATTTATTATCCAATCACCGGATTTGTATTGAACACCCAAAGAATTTGTAACCTCTTCAGTGGTTAGTGGTTTTTGGTGTTCATTTGCCAATACGTAATTAGATAATGCAGGTGTGAATACGAAAATGGTGCTAGAAGTTAATAAAACAAACATAACAATTGTTTTTAAGGATTTAGTTAAAAATATCATATCAATCATGCTCCAGCATTTGACTTAATTTAATGAATATTGAAAACCAAAGTGTATCCGAAGTCAATATTCTCTAATCTCCTCCCTCAAGAATCTTACTTAATCTTGGTCCCAAATCGATACAGTAGTTTATATTTGATCGCGACAAATTATACTGCTGCCTTAATATTTACCCCCGAGTGTGACCAAAATCGTTCGTGTATTCTTGCATAATTATTTTATATCTAAATCATTCAAGTTTAATTCTAATGAATATATAATAATCTATTTATAAATTTCCGAACATCATAAACTATCATGAAAAGTTGTTCAGTAATGCTCATTCAGCTCTTAAATTGCTTCATTAATAATATAGGACCCCACGATCCGGGATCCGATCTGGAGTGACTCCTCGTTAAGGTGTGTGATATCGTCAAGATAGGTATGATATTCGAAACACCCGCCGCCCCAAGCATTGGTAACATCTATATCATGTGAAGCGAATGGCCATTGATCCGAGCCCGACCATTTACCATCGTCGAATCCTATGGTAATAGAATATTTTTTAAGTTCAGGTGTTCTGGCAACCATTTTATCCCTGATTTCTTCCAATGATTCAATTGAAGAATTTATTGAAGTTTTGACAGAAAATCCGCTCACTCGAGAAATGTCGGTATGCGACATATCAAAATTCGACATTAATTTAACCTTACCCACAAGCTCATTTTCATGTGCTGTGAAATATGCACTGGACCCATATAACCCCTCCTCCTCGCCGCCAAATGTGCAAAATCTAATGGTATATTTGGGTTTGTATTTAGCCATCTGTTTTGCCATCTCACAAATTAAAGCTGGTCCAACCGTATTATCTACCACACCTACGGTGTTATAACACGTATCATGGTGGCCGCCGATTATGAATAGTTCATCATTATCTTCCGAGCCCAAGATCTCGCCCACGGTCACACAAATGTCCATGTGCCCTTTGTCCACATCAAAATCGATCCGTAACTTACTGTCCGTAATATGCTGTTTGATATTGTCACCCACATCTTTAGATACCATGAAGAACGGAATCTCGGGAAACCCGCCGCTCCAATCCTCATACGCCTGGTTGGTCTTAAAGTACGGCGGGTAACCGATCTCTTCACCACCGCGCAGGTTCTGAAGTACTATAGCTTTAGCGCCGGCGGCATACGCATTCTGGTATATCTCCGGGTTCCCTGGGCCGTCTTCCTCGATCTCAATTAAACATGCGATACCGTTAGCAGCATCATACGCCGCCGGGTCGCTGCCGTTACCTATTACCTCAATACTGAGGTCATCCCTGAAATCGTTCCAGGGATATGACCCTGAATAACCCTGGAGCACGAAGTCCACGGTATGAGTGAACGATACTGCCGCCACCGTTGGGTTTGGTACGCGCATGAGAGGACCATATCGAACTAATGATACCTCGGCATGATTGATATTGAACATGTTTACACTAAATTTCTCAATATTACAATTTGAAAGCCCCGCCTCTTCGTATTTGCTCACGATGTATTTTGCCCCTTGTAACTCCGAATCAGACCCTGACATCCGCGGGCCATTTGCGATCAACCGGTTGACATTCTCCGCCGCCGCAAAACAATCAAAATCGATAATAATCAGTTCCTTTTCCTCGGCAAAATATTTTGAAACCGCAATTGTCGCCGCTAACGCACCGATTATAATAGCAACTATCAAAATGGAAAGGATATGTTTTTTGTTCATTGCCAAGGATATAAATATAGTATCTTATAAATTTGAGGGTAGGCCCGCCGGGTTCGGGATTCACTTCGTTAGGCTCTGTTTAATTTTCGCTTATCAGGCTCTGATTATATATCATTGTTTTAGGCTCGGGGATGCCTGATTCTCCAAATATTTATCAGAACCCGCTCCTATCTCACTAAAAATAAATCAGCACCCGAACCCGAATTTAAAATCTATTTAAAGACTCTTGGAAATCGCAACTCTGAACCCTTAAGATAATCTTCCAATAATTCAATACCTATCCATTTTCGCTTGTTTGTTTCAGCTGCAAAACCAGTAACATTACTACCACAAAAGGGATCTAAAACTAAATCATTAGCATCTGTGAGAAATTCAATAAAAAAGGTAGGTAGTTCCTTTGGAAATCTAGCGGGATGTGGTTTGATGTTGTTCTCTTTGCACAATTTTAAATAATCACTACTAGAATCCGTGTTTCCTATTTGTAATAAATTTGGTGGTATTGAACCATTATGATTATTTCTGAATTTGGTAGTTATATTATGACCTGATGGTCTCTTTTTTGCTTTATATCCATTATCTATTAACCGTTGCATATCTTTACTATATGGACGCAAAACTTTACGGTTATCTGCTTTTGGATATGGTGTTTTTGACATCCACCAAACAGTTTCTACGGCATCTTTAACTCGGATTCGTCTAACAGTAACCCATTCAGCAGGAGAAGGTAATTTTGCAGGATTGTACCAATAAAATTCTTGAGCTAAAGGAAACTGCTTTGATAATGCAATTAACAATTCAAAATGATAAAGTGATCGTGTTGGCTCACCTTTATTCCAAGCACCCCCGATATCAATAACCAAACTCCCATCATCCTTTAATATTCTTTTAAACTCCTTTGCAAATTTCATAAACCACTCAACATATTTATCGGCATCAACATTACCATATTCTTTCTTAAAAACTAGAGCATAAGGTGGTGATGTCATTATTAAGTTAACAGAAGAGTCTGGTATGTCCTTTAATATTTTAATGGAATCGCCAAGATAAGCCGCTCCGAATGGAGTATAGTAAAATGGGCCCATTTGAATGATATTCCTTATTGGATTTTGAACTTCAATTGGCAAACAATTATTCCCTTTCATATTAACTTACCGTCTGTTGTTTAATCCATCTTGAATTTTATTCTTAGCTACTGTGGAAATAAATGATTTCTCTGCGAGCCAAGCCAATACGATATTTCTGACAATATCAGCATCGCCATCTCCAAATTCACCTCTAAACGTTTCTATGAGATTCCATTGGTTCATTGTAAATGCAACTTGAACCCGTTTTTTCTTCATATCATCACCTTATGCAATATGAACACATATGAGATACATACTGGATAGTATTAGATTATATTTAATGGTATCTATCTGGGGTAACCGAAAGTGATTCGTTATGCCACACAAACTTGAGAAAATGTTAAATGCTCCTGCAAAAGACATAATGGAAGCAATTCTTTATGGATTCAGAGCTCAAGTAGATGTGAAAGGAAAATTAGCTGAATTATATCTATTCAGATACTTTAAAGAATTAGAGAAATCTCGGGAAATATGTGATCTTGAATGGATTGATGTTGATGGAAAACCAGACTTTACTATAAACTACAAATCCAAAACTTATAAAATTGAGTGTAAAAATCTTAGAAATGAAACATACAAACTTCCCACACCAGCATATAAAGTAGAAATACAAAAAACTCGTAATTCAAAAGATGGAACAAATACCAGAAGCTATCGTACAGATTATTTTGATATATTAGCAGTATGCACTTTCAATCAAACAGGAAAATGGGAGTTTTACTTAATCAGATCTTTGGATCTCATGGTTGTGGAAGATAAGCCCTCATTGTTAAGGATAATGCAACGAGTCCCACTTACACAAGAAGAACCCTGGGAAAAAGACATTCTAAAGGTTCTTTCAAAATAAATCATGCCCAATGCCCTATAATAGATTTCGTTTATGATTTCACTTAACTTCGATTAATAGCACTGCCCAGCGGTCCTCACTCCTCAATCGTTAATAATGTCGATCGTGACCGGAGTTTCTATCATAATTATAATAGTCATTGTGTTTCGAAGCAGAAAATTCAGATTTATCGTAAGTTGTTGTTTGCAGTGGCGGTTGCAGTGGTGGTGGTGGCGGCGGATAGAACTCGTGCCGTTTTAAAGCACTATCATCCATATTTTCTCTTTTAATTTCATGTCCAATAGAACTGGAATCGGTTGCCACATGCTCGGGCACTCGTGGTTCATCCTCGCGTGCTCGCTGGCTCCGAATCTTTATCTCGGCTTTATGACGACGAACTATTAAGGTAAAAATTATTAAGATCAGTATTATACACATAAAAATTATGATGTATATCAAACCAATACCGCCGATCTTCCCTAATTCAAAACCACCCTCGCCTCTGTTATCACCATTATCTTCACCGGTCGGAAAATCTTTTGGGTTAGCGGGGGAGGTGCGCGATTGGTACTCTTTGATGTTCGTGACGCCATCATTATCTAGGTCACTTTCCGCATCGTTTGGGTCCGAAGAGTTCAGACCATAATACTCTTCCCAGCTATCCGGTAAGCCATCATTATCCAAATCAATGAAGTTATTCGGGGTATCCTCTGGATTGGTGGGATCGGTTCCATTTTGATATTCATCGAAATTAGAAAAACCATCCTTATCATCATCACTATTGGGATCCTCAACACCATATTCTTTCTCCCAGTCATCCGGTAGAGTATCATTATCGGAATCGGTCTCATTATCGAAATTCAAACCCGGATCAATATCGTTTTTAACGAGTGAATACGAGATTAATTCCACCGCCGCAACTTCGTCCCAATAATATTCTTCGGTATCATTCACATAGTCATAGTCATTAACCTCGGAATATACTACTTGTTTTACGGTATTACCTACCTCCGGCGAATAATAATCGAGAGTATAGCCGTTATAAACTCCCATCTGTTCAAAATCGAATATGTCCGATCGTGTGCCCCTATACTCATCTTCCCAGTTATCGTCCATATATTCATAGTATATCTCTCTATCAAATACAGATACCAGGTAAGTCTCAAAGGTACCCGCCGACGTTGTAATGAGCTCGGTCCCCAAGCAAATGTACGAGACCGTTGTTTTCATAATTACGGTTTCCGTTTCCAAATACGAGTCCGAATCATCATATCCACCTTTTTCTCTTCCATATCCGGTTTTTTGTTCGATCTTAGTTTTCACGGTCCACTGCTCACCCGGTATGATGGGGAAATCATACGAGTTTATTGGCGGATCGTACGTGTTTCTTATCTTGGTAACGTAAATATATTCCTCAGCTCCCATCTTCATTGAATTTTTATTCTTCATTTCAGTTAAAACCGTTGCATAATCGGATTTTTGGCAATAAGATACCCCGCTCATATTTATCTTCATTTCTCCATATGCGCCATAGGTGGGGTCGAAGTCCATAGCCAAATCGGATTCAAAGGTCATTCCGAATACATCATATTCTTTATCATCCACATCTAAGGTCGTATCATTTGTGATCCTCATATTTAGTGTGCCGTTGATCCTATTGTTTACCAATGACTCACTATTAATTGACAAACCATAATCCCAGCTATAACCAACCTCCCAACTAGGTTCCTCGGCGTGTTTATTTTTGTCATCGGGATCATCGCTAATTACAAATATTTTAATGGTTTTTGAATCTTCATAACCCCAAGCATAACCGCCGTTGGGATCGTTAT
>CBFDAW010000003.1:0-23283 GCA_965602865.1 uncultured Thermoplasmata archaeon | reverse complement strand
ATACCATGGGCTTCTCTTGTAGGTTCTCGAATGTGAAGTGCCCCGCCAGGTTTTAAAGTCCTGGCAAGAGCGGTTAGTGTATCTTGTCTCTTTGAGGGCTCTATATCATGAATCACATGAATAATGGAAATTATATCAAAAGATGAATTGGGGACATTCATTTTTCGTATATCGCCTACTTTATAATCTATATTTGAAAAATTCTTCAATCTCTTTTTAGCTTTTTTCATCCAGTAACTTGAAATATCCAAACATGTTAAATGACCCTTTCTATTCAGGAACCTCAATAGGAATTTCGACCCTGCACCACCACCGCAGCCAAAGTCAAGTACTAACTCATCTCCTCGTAGTTTGAAACTTTTAATATATGGGTTGTAAAACAAAGGACCGCCAAGAGCACCTTTTAACTTGTCTTCAAGAACAAACAAAAACGATGGATTTTCAAAGTCATACTTGTTAAATTCATAATCATTCATGGGAACCCATCTTATGATGTGCAAAGCCTTTCATTGCGGAACCAATGCTCATCGTGGACATGTACTGGCTCGTCAGCTCGAACGCTTGCTCGGCAGTCATCCCTGCGGCTATAAGCTCTTTATAAAAAGTTGCACCGGCTAAACCAAACTGCTTCGCCTGGTCCGGCGAGTACAATACACCACTGAACTCCTTTAGTAGCCCAGGTATTTTATCGGATACTATATTCAATATTTCTTCAATTTTTTTCGGGTCTGGGATTTCTCCGTGGTTATGCATTTTCAACCTCCTAGTTTGTTTTGACGTCAGTGGGAAGATTCTTCTTCCCCATATCTTCAAAACAATTAGGATGGTCAGTTTATATATCGATTCCGAGCAATAGTGACCGATTATTGGTCACATATTGTATTCTTTGGAGACCCGAAAGAAAAATACACAGTGATTAATTATTATCTTAAAAACTCGTTGAGGATCTTAATTTGTAAGATGTTATCACTAAAAATGCCCCGTCCTTCGCCGCCATTCTATTTCTTTTTGCAATGTGGCTAGGTATTCAGACATCTTTTCGTACATCACGGGGTCAACACTACATTCGTTATGGTGTTTACAGGACTTGCTTATATGTGGTTTATGATTGTGTTCACATATAGTGTATGGGTTAAGCCTACAGCGTTCCGGTCTTGATTCATAGATATCACAAAGCCCGGTTTCCTGGTTATAAAAAATACATCTACCGTCATCGCGTGTACGAAGGGTTTTGATCCCTGAATACTCATCAACGAAATATGCGTCGTAATAGCCATACATTACGATCCGGTTTATGTCCTCGTTCAATAATGGTACTTTAGCGTCGAAACAGCAATCTGCACAGTTATATTGATCGCAAAATTCCATTTATATCCCATCCTTTTGCTATTTAATTTCATTCTGCAATGGCCTTTTAATTCCGGTATCAGTTTTTAAGGCAGGAGAAATATTCCCATCCCTATTCATTGCAGGTGAAAAGTTCTTAATGCAAAGGTTCTATATAAAGTTTTATAAATATATTTATAATATCTATGATTTCGGATTGTATAATCACACTCTTTCCAAATTTTACTGCTTTGCAAATATTTTCCTCAATCCAGACTTACCTTCAGTTTTTATCCTACCAACTAATAACCTATCACTTTTGAAAATCCAGACTGCAAAACCGATGGTTACAATCGCAAATATTGATGAGTATACGATACCGCCGATTACTAATGCGTAATTATCGAATAATAGCGCCCTTCCTGCCATCATCGGGTGTGAGAATGGAATGGCAAATAAAAGTATTTTTATTGATAACGGGCTGGTATCAAAATCCATGAACATGATGATGAACATGGGGATCATAGCAAGAGCAGTAACGGGAAAAGTAAGTGTCTGCGCGCTTTTATAATTTTTCACAAATGTGCCTAATAGCATGCACAGCGCCAGACCGGCTAGGATTGCAGTGAACATGGATATTCCTATTAGCAAATAATCGTTCAAACCTAGGAATAGACCATATTCATCTAAGTTTAGGTTAATAGAACCCTGGAATGAACTCATGTAATATACAAACCCAGTCATATATATGCCCGCCATTATTAATCCAACGATCGCACAGCCAATTAATTTACCCGCTACAATGGAACCTCTGCTTATGGGTAAGGTGAGTAATGTTTCCAAAGTTTTATTCTCTTTTTCCATGCCCATAGAAGATATTACCATACTACCTGTCATTAAAATTACCATCATCATAATGATTGGTGTCATCATGGTTTGTGATGTAATCATTCCACCTATCTCGTTGGGTGTTACGCCCTTTGCCTTGGTTCCTTTTACGATAGTTGTTTGATTTCTGATAGTGGGATTAAGAGTTACAGTGGAGTTGATTGCGGAATTATGATCAATCAAATATTTTGATATCTCATAATCAATTTTGTAAATCAACCCTTCAACAATACTGGGTGAGATGGAATCCGCAATACCCACACCGCGCATTATCCAATGTATTTCGATTTCCCCTGAGCTGTTTTCGTAAATATTACTCGTAAAGTTTGAGTTTATAATGAGCAGAGCCACCCCGCTTTCTTCCTCAACTTGGTTAAGACCTTCTTCGAAATCTGTACCATTATATACAACCTCAGCATGTTCATAAAGTATGGAGGAAGCTATTTCCGATAACTCACCAGTATCCTTATCGATAAATCCCACCACTGGCTTTTCTTCTAGCTCATCTTCGATGCCCCCCATCATGCGACCCATCATACCAAATATCATAGCCATGACCACCATGGAAATTATGATCCCGGGTGTGACGAGTTCCTTAACCTCCTTTTTTATGATATTCCCCAGGCTCATCTCACCACCTTAATGAATACTTCTTCTATGTTACTTGCCTTGTATTTCTTCTTCAGGTGTTGTGGTGTACCGGTTTCCACAAGCTTACCATCATTTATCAAGGCGATCCGGTCGCATAAGAATTCAACCTCTAGCATATTATGTGAGGATAATAATACTGCCGTACTTCTGTCATGGCGTCTATAACCCATGTTTATACTTGACGGTGAACCACTCCTGGCGAAAGTCTGTATTAACCCACGAATCTCCTGCGCATTTATGACATCTAAGCCCGACGTCGGCTCATCGAGGATTGCTAATTGAGGCTCGACCATTAACGCTCTGGCAATTAGAAGGCGACGCATCATACCCTTGCTATAGGTCTCCACTTTATCATTAATCCGGGTTTTTAAATCTGCGATCTCCACACCTTTTTGTACTATCTCCCGAATTTTATGTCCATTACCAAAAAATGATGCGATAAATCGCAAATATTCTATTCCGGTCAGATTCCTATACGCGCCTGCATCCTCGGGTAGGTAACTTATAATCTTCCTGATCTTTTCAGGTTCTGATGCGACATCAAAGTTAAAGACATTCGCCTTGCCTGAGGTGATCTTCAGCAAAGTAGAAATGATTCGCAATGTAGTGGTCTTACCTGCACCATTAGGTCCAATAAGCCCAAAGATCTCGCCCTCACGAACCGTAAACGTGATATTATCCACTGCTCTAAGTGGGCCGAAGTTCTTCACCAAATCCGTAACATCAATGGCAGCCATTTTAGTTTCACTATATTCAGCTTTTTTTCAATATAGTAAACCCGTTATATTTTTGTTATAATAAAACTTTGCTTTGTTATGCACAATGCACTTTATTATTTTACCTTCTTAGGCGTTTTCTTTAAAGCGACCCAGAGACTAGGAATAAGCATTATTCCGATCACTACAAAAAAGATAATGATTAATCCTAGAATTAAGGTAGAAATATCACCAATAGGCTTCGCCTCTACATAGATCTCTTTACCAATCATGGACTCCTTCAATGGAGTACCGTCGAGATAAGCCATGACACTAATATTATGATTCCACTTCTCGGCGTGCCAAAGTATATCAATAGTTTTAGATTCATTTACATTTATTGTAAGGTCTGTTACATTATTAATTACTTTATAGTCAATGGTAAACGATAAAGTTATATTGTTAAGATAAACGGACCCAGTGTTTAATATGGTAGCGGAGATTATAATCTCTTCATCCTCGAGTGGGTCGTCATTTGAAAATGTCAAAATTGTAATATTAATTATTGGTACCATGCCAGTTGGTTGCCGCATAGCTACATTTTGTGCATTCGAAAATGGTGTTAGTCCGAGAATGGTTGAGAATAAAAGAGACATTATAATTGTTGTTAAAAATATTGTTTTAAAATCGTTTGTTTTCCTCATATGATCACTCCATACTTCTCCTATTAGCAACTAAAATACTCAGTATAAAGAAAATTATTGTATATGCCACCATGACCGAAGTTCCCACGAAAAAATCAGGGTCGAATGTAGTAAAATCAACTGCTCTCGGCCCAGTTTGAAAGCCACTGGCAACACCTAATACATCGGTAATCAATCCCGCGGGATGGGTTACAATGAACCAGGGGTCTACATTGGCGAAAATTAGTACTGACGTAATAATTGGCAAAATCATCATCATTAGGAAGAAGCCAATTAATGTAGATGTGATAGTGCGTTTTAAAATACTGCTAAAGAAATAAATTATACTCACCACACAGGTAGCGTAAATCATGGCAAGTAAAAATGATTTGGCTAATTCTATTGAAATTTCACCTGCACCATAGATCTGAATGATTTCCAATGAGGTGATAATATAATATAGAGTAACTACTAAAAATGTAGCTAACAGTGCCGCAATGAATTTTCCAACGAAAATTGAAGTTCGTCTCTGTGGAGTTGGAAATAGAGATAACCCTGTCTTTTTTTCAAACTCTCCGGAAACCGCATCACCGGCAAACACTGCACCGGATATTATTATTAATAAATTAATGAACCCTAAATTAGTATTTGCGAACTCATTCGCCGTTTCTGCAAAGTCGATATTGAATGCCGGTGGTATCACATAAAAAATAAGCGGTATTAAAATTGTTAAGGCAACCACCATTAATAATCGCCAACGTTTAATATGCTTAGTCAGTTCGAATCTGACACAAAGGTAGAAATGGTTGAAATCACTCATGATATCATTTGAAAGACCGGTCATTTATCTCACCCCACGTTCATCACCGACAATAGAAATATAGTAATCTTCCAATCCCATGGTTTGGGGGGCAAACGACATTACTTTAAAACCTTCCGAAATCAGATTTAACAATATCCCATAACTTGTATATGGAGCCCCATCAAAATGCAGCCTAACATGCTCGTTAATTTTCTCAATATATTCAACGCCATTTATCGCTTTAATTTTATTAAGATCTTCATTGGAAATTGGTCTCAGGAATTGTACATCAATGGTCTTTAACTCTATTTTCCTTTGAATATTGTCTATAGTATCGGCTGTAACCACTCTTCCATTGTCTATAAATATAATAGTATTGCATGTTTCGCTGACCTCATAAAGTAGATGAGAACTTAAGAAAATGGTAATTTTTTCACTTTGAAATTGTTTTATCAATTCACGTACATCCTTGATTCCTTTTGGATCTAAACCGATGGCGGGTTCATCAAGGATCAATATCCTTGGCTTATGCAAGATTGATTTTGCAATACCCAAACGGCGCTGCATGCCCGTGCTGAATGACCCGATCTTTACATTCTCCCATGATGATAATTTTACTAACCTCAGTACCTCTTTAATCCTCGGGTCTATATCTTTTTTAGGCATCCCATATACTTTACCGAAGTATGTTAGCATCTGGCGAGGTGTAAGATAATCATAAATCCCTGGCACCTCAATTAATGCCCCGACCGAAAATAGTGCTTCTTTTGGATTCCGATTAACATCATTACCATTAATATATGCCTGCCCCGCCGTTGGAGGGATCAGATTGGTAAGAATCTTAATAGTCGTAGTCTTACCTGAACCGTTTGGCCCTACATACCCTACGACATCACCACTTTTTATTTTTATAGTGACATTATCCAGTGCTCTAATGCCGTGATTATATTCCTTTACCAGATTTTCGATTTCAATAGCAAATTCCACAATTTCACTTCCTATTTTTAAAAGCGATATACAATCTCCTAGCCAATTTCGGTTAAAAAACAGAGGGTAGGGTTAAGATTTCCCCTACCATATGCTTAATTTCTAATATTTACCCTCTTTTGTATCTTTATTGAATTCATCCCTGGAAAGGATAAGTATGAATAAAGAAATAAGAGATAATAATGCACCTATTCCCGTAAAAATTCCAAATACTGCACCAATTATTGCATATTTGAAATTTTTTCGCTTGAGTGCAAAGAATCCACCTATTAATGCAATTATTGAAAATATGATAATCAGTGCTGCACATACAACCATGATACTTCCAATCATACCAAAGGGTGGATAACTACCTCGATCAAGAGTTCTGGTGCCAGGGGAAATTATAAAGTCATACTCATTATCAGAATCCCAGTTTTGATGGCTATTATCATCTACATTTGCTTTCCATTTTGCTTCCGAGGGGCTAATGAACGCTTTATAGATGATAGTGTTATAACCTTCTTTTTCAACCTTGATCTTCTGATTACCCGATGGAACGTTGTATATTATATATAATCCATCTTTATCAGTCTGGGTCGATAGATCTTCACCTACAATTGTTATAGTAGCATTTTCAACCGAGGAACCATTCAAGTATAAGACCTCACCAGTTACATCGCCTTTGTCTCCCATGCCCCAGAATTCAAAACCTTCATTCATGTCGCCAATGAACATACTGCCACCGACGATAAATGCAGATACTATTAAACCTAAAACCGCAGTAATAATCAATAGCGCCCCAGCTATACCTGGTTTGCTAGAGCGTCCAGCTTTGGATCTGGGGGGCTCGTAATAATAATGATGATGCACCTCATAAGGCTGTCCTTGGCCATGTGAACTCGGTCGAAATGCATTTTTGGGAATTTCCTCTTTTGAATTTTTTAATATCGATTTTTTTTCTTCCATTTATAATCCTCCTTTTATTTCTATCTCTTCCTAATATCTTACACTTAATCAAACCTCACTGGGATAATTGATAATAATGATGATAATGCCTAACACCTCTTTGATCCTGGGTCATATATTCTGTAGTCTTAGTATAATAGCTTGGCGTTTTATCTAGAAATAACCAGAATAATAAATAAGCAATAATCCCAACTCCCGCGCTAAATATAGTCACAACCACCCAGAGGAGCCTAACTAGGACCGGGTCTTTATTAAAATACTCGGCAATCCCACCGCACACACCACCTAACCATTTATCCCTTGTTGACTTATATAATTTCTTAGGTGGGAAATAATAAGGCTTTTGCCCGGCTTCATGGTAGGACCCATTTTGGAACCTACCCGGTTCCGATCCCTGACCTGGGCTCGAGCTTGAGCCCCTATTTTGGTTTTCATTCGGATTTCTAACACCATATGAAATTTCTTTATCGGCAACTTTGTTATCTGTCATTTCTATCACCGTTTTTATCATTAAACTTAAATCTAAATTTGATTATATATAAAGGCAATAAAAAGAGTTACTAAATATTCTTTAGTCAAAATCTTCCGATAAGTTTTAAATAAAAGAAGTTTCTAATTTTTGTGTGTTCCAATGAGAAATAATGGTGCTGGCAAAACATTTAATGTATCTCGGGCTGTGGAGGAACCAATAGACGCTACTTTTGAATTGGGAGAGGGAATTCAAAAAATCTCCGGAAAACTTACTTTTCCGTCTAGCATAGGGATTTTCGGAACAATAATTTTATTAATACTTCTCATACCAAGCACTTATAATCTAATCGTTCAGATTATCGATGGATATCTTGGAAATCAAGATTTTCCCACGACAGAACTCATCATTATCTCGATACTGGGTCTTATTTTGGTACTTTTATTGGCATTAGTAACTACCACTTTGATCTTTTTTATTCAGATTAAAAGTTTCAGTAACCATTTGATTCAACGTTACTCTATTGTTACTAACCTAAAGAATACACATTTTACCGATTCTGGGATTGTAAAAACCAAGGTTAAAGGAAAAAGAAAATTTGAAAAAAAACATGTAAAAAACCCGATCTTTGCCATGCTGGATCTGGTCGAAGAGTCCATGCATGAGCTGCCTCAGTTAATTAGATTATTAAAAATTTGTAAATTATTTATTGGTTTAGTGCTTGTTTATCTTCTGGTTTCCATAAATGTGAAACTTATTTTTAATCTAAATTTTTTATTCTCGATGACCTATCTGGAGTTCATACTAAGTGCCGTTGCTCTTATTCTTTTAATCCCAACCCTTCTTCTACTAATTAATGCTGAATATTTAATAAAATATATTCGGGTTAGGCACGAGATTATCGATAGTATAAGATTCGAAAAAGATTTCAATATCCCCTCAGGTAAGAACCAGGTGATCAGGCTATTAAATTACCTAATAAAATATGATCCTTTCATTAAAGAGTACGGAATCGAGAATTTTGAAGCAATCCAAAATGTTAGTATTAGCGGTATCTCTGGTAAAAAATATAAGTTTAGTGTTTATTTTTCAGTATTAAACAAAAATCCGAAGTTATCATCACGGCTAGAGTTACCTAATGGTAAATTTGCTGTTTTTATAAAAGTCTTTAAAGAATCGATAACATTAAAGTCACTCCAGTCATTTCGAGATGCCGTTGAGGATGTTTGTGAAAAAGAAAATGTTTTTCCTTTGAGAATTATAGCACTTCAGTGGGACGTCGAGGAACTAGATGAGATGGTTTACGAAATTGTATTGGAAAATCCAATCATTATGAAAAACTCCAGTTCACATATACAAATCGTGGCTGAAGATGGTGAAGTCTACTCATTTATTCCACTTATATCATATGGAGAGGGAAGTAACTAGGTTCTCTTAAATTGATGGATTAGTAGTTACCGGGCATATTTTGTTTGGAAAAGGATGGATCTCGAATTCGAGATGTGATTCATAATGGTGAAGAAATACAAAAGCTGGGAACTGTATATATGCCTTGCACTAAACCGGCTCGTCATGGAGTTGGACATTGACCTATATCAGGCTGGGCTAGAGGAGAAAATCGACGAAATATTTTCCAAATCAAGTTCCAAGGTACCAAAATCCGAGATAAGCTACGAAATCAAATCAAACTATCAAATGACGAATAAGATATTAAATAAACTGAAGAAAATGGGACTTATTGAAATAGATCAATCCGAGCGGAGTTATAATATTTCAATTACGAAAAAGGGTGTATTATATATCCGAAAATATAACGAATTCTATTTATCGATGTATGAGGACATAATACGTGACCATTATAAATACCGACCAATACCATCATGGTTTAAAGTTAAATAGTCGAATTTTATCGAAAATTATCTATAGTGAAGAATAATTACTCAGTTTTGGATGTGGCCATATTGAAAACGCGACGAGTTGTAATGGTCTTGTCACATGATGTAATATATCCTACCATAGATACACGGGTGTATAAAGAAGCGAGATCAATTGTTAGCCATGATTATAAAGTTACTATTGTCTGTCGAACATCTGACCCGAATCAACTTAAATCTCAAAAATATGAAGGCATTAATATTGTTCGTGTATTATGCAAACACCCATCACTGGATATTAACAGATTTATTCGAATATTTCATAATTTTAACAATGTCAGAAAGTTATCTAGAAAGATTGTTGAACTGCAACCGGATATTATCCATTGTCATGATCTAAACGCACTTCTCGAAGGCGCTCTTGCTGCTAGAAAATTGAATGTACCGCTAATATATGATTGTCATGAGGATTGGCCACTTCTTGAATATGCTAAAAATAATAACTCTATGCTATTATTTCTACTCACTAGCATTTATGAAAATATTTTATTATTACGGGTATCTTACAAAATCATGGCAAACCCCGGCCAAAGACGATTGTTAACGCCTGAGAACTCAATATTATTATTGAATTGCCCCTTTATGGATTTTATGCAAGAAGCAAACGCCGAACAAATACGGGATAAATATAATTTACACAATAAAATCGTGATCATTTACCATGGTATAGTTGGGGAACTCAAAGGAATGCTTGAAATAATTGGTTCCGCAGAAGAATTAACTAAGAGATATAATAACCTAAGATTCTTAATAGTTGGTAATGGCTATGAGCCATATCTAAAAGTGGTTAAGAAGAAAAAGTTAGAGAAATTCTTCATTTTTACTGGTAGAGTGCAATATTCCGAGATTCCATCCTTTTTAAAAGCATCTGATATTGATTTTGCCGTGCTACGACCAACTAAACAATATGTTCTAACCACGCCAACCAAGATATTCGAAGGTATGTTAGCAGGCGTACCTATTCTTGGAAACGCTGAATTTCCCGGGTTGGTAAATATAGTAGAAAAATATCAAACCGGAATTTTAGTTAAGTGCGATATGGATGAAATAATATATGCATTGGATAAGTTGATTTTGGATAAAAAATTACGTAAAAAAATGGGTAAGACGGGTAAGTTATTAATAAAACGTAAATACACCTGGGAGAAACAAGCCGAGAAACTAATTAAATTATATGAAAAAATTTGTTCAAATTCCAATATTACCTGATTTTCGGATGTTATTGTTTTTTTAAATGATCGATAATCTTTTCTGTGATAGTAGAAGTACCGGCATCACCTCCGATATCATAAGGTAAAGAAGTCCCAGCAGTTAAATAGTTCTTGACCGCATGTAGTAGATTGATAGCGCTTTGCCCTAAAGTCGGATCATTTTTTTTATCTGCTAACCACTGCAACATCATTTGCATAGAAAGGATCATACCGATAGGGTTAGCTAGATTCTTGCCGACTATGTCCGGTGCCGAGCCGTGCACCGGTTCGAATAGGCCGTAATGATCACCTAAATTTGCACTAGGTGCCATCCCCAAACCACCTTGGAGCACCGCTGATAGATCTGTTATTATGTCTCCAAAAAGATTGGTTGTGACGACAACATCAAAATGCTCTGGGGTTTGAAGTACTGCTTGTGTGAATGCGTCCACAAATATATGATCAGCTTCGATTTCCGAATTTTCAGAAGCAACTGAATTGAAGATTGAGCGAAATAATCTACAACCGTCCAATACATTTGACTTATCCACACAAGTAACTCGAGGCGTTCCATCTATTGGAGCACCCTGGCGAGTTCTAGCTAGGTTAAATGCAAATTTAATTACACGTTCTGCACCTGACCGTGTAATAATACGTTCATCAATTACTTGGTTATTTAACTTGGTGGCTGTTTGTTTTTCTTGAGAGAAATAAAAACCTTCAGTATTTTCACGGATAATTACCATATTCACATTTTCAGGTGCCCAGACTTTTTTAAAAACACCGGAAAGTCGATGTTGTACATTTGGAAATAGCATAACTGGGCGTACATTTGCATATAGTTCTAGGTGTGACCGAAGACCCAGTACAATCGTAGCCCCTGGGCTCTTTTCGCCGATGGGAAGTGGCTGCGAATTATCCATACGACCGATTGCACCCAATAATATAGCATCCGCAGTATCACGGCATAACTCAAAAGTTCCTTCTTCCCAAACCAAACCGGTCTTTTGTTGGTATTCAAACCCGCACTGCCGTTTGAAAAGTTCAAAATCTAGATTATAACGTTCACAGAGAGTTTCTAAAATCTTTATTGCTTGTTCCATGACTTCGGCACCTATGCCATCACCTGGTAGCAGGACGAGTTTATAGGTAGACATTAAGCCTTGATAAACCTTGTAAACTTAAAAATATTTGGCTAAAGATTAATAGTTATATTTAATATGTCTTATTTTATTAGGTGGGATGGAATTTGCTGTAAGGGGAGATTACCTATGACTTGGCTTAACATGGGAGAGATACTAAAAGTTAATGCAGTTAAGTTTGCCGATAAATTAGCTATCAAAGACATTCGTAGGCAGTTGTCATTCAAGGAATATAACACACGCGTTAATAAATTGGCTGGTGCGTGGCAGAAAATGGGCCTGAAAAAAGGTGATCGAGTTGCGGTATTATTATACAATTGCCTCGAATTCATGGAGATATATGTGGCTGCTGCTAAAATAGGTGTAGTAATTGTTCCAATTAATTGGCGGCTTGTAGGACCAGAAATCCAATATATCGTGGATAATGCAGATTCTAATACGTTTGTGGTTGGTGAGCAATTCATTGAACGAGTTACCCAAATCAAAGGCGGGCTACCGAAAATCAAACCAGAAAATTATATTTCCGTAAGCTTTGAAGGCAAACGCTTTGATGGTTTTCAGGACTTCGAAGATGTAATGGAAAGTGGTGAAGATGTTGAACCGGCAGTAAAAGTGGACCCTAAGGAAACCTGGATCCAGATCTATACTTCAGGTACTACGGGTAAACCTAAAGGTGTGCTACGCTCTCATGAATCATATATTGCATTCTATCTCCTCAATGCAGTTGACTATCTATTTACAGAACATGATTATGGGTTAATAATTATGCCACTATTACACGTGAATTCCACATTTTATTCTTTTGTTTTTACATATATTGGGGGCAGTGTATACATCCACCGTGAATATGATTTTAATCCAAAGGAGTTCTTTGAGTTAGTAGATAAGGAAAAGATAACCTTTACATCGTTAATCCCCACGCATTATGCAATACTTTTAAGCCTTCCAGAAGAAGAACGAAAAAAATATGATACGAGTTCAATAAAATCGTTATTATGTTCCTCTGCACCTGCTCGTAAACAGACTAAAATGGATATAATGAAAGCATTCCCAAACGCCGGGTTATTTGAGGCATATGGTTCAACTGAAGCAGGGTTAGTTACATTATTGAAACCCGAAGATCAGCTGAAAAAACTTGGGTCAATAGGTCTGGAATGTACAGGTACGGATTTGATCCGGCTCCTGGATGAGAATGGAAATGATGTACCGGTCGGTGAGGTTGGTGAGCTATATTCACGCGGGCCTATGATGTTTGATGAATATTATAAAATGCCAGAAAAAACTAAAAAATCTTTTATTGACGATTTTTTCACTGCAGGGGATATGGCAAAAAAGGACCAAAAAGGATATTATTATATTGTCGACCGGAAGGATAATATGATTATAACCGGTGGTGAACATGTATATCCCAGTGAGGTTGAAGACGCTATCGCCAGACACCCGGGGGTATTTGATGTAGCGGTAATTGGCATCCCCGATTCAAAATGGGGTGAGTCGGTAAAGGCTATCGTGATATTAAAAGAGGGTCAAAAAGTTATGTCAGAGGAAGTCATAGATTTCTGTCGTGATAAAATGGCGGGGTATAAGAAACCCAAATCAGTGATATTCATAAAACAAGATGAAATGCCGCGAACCGCTTCCGGGAAAATCCTGCATCGTGTGTTACGTGAGAAATTTAAGGATAAGGTTTAATTATCCTGTGGTATCCTTATCTAAATTCTTAAGGTATCCAGATTTATTTTGCACTCTTGTTAAGATTCGCCATATCTTTAGATTCCTTTTTAAGCGCAATATACCCAATCATCCCAAAACATAAAGTTAAAAGTACAAGAAAAAATGGATGGTCCCAAATGAGGAACAATAGGATAATAAATAATGTAAGTATTGCTAATCCAACTGACCGTAGATCTCCATGCTTCACCTAAGACTCCCCTGTTAGGTTGCTAAGGCATATATTATTTTACTAACTTAAAAATCTTTTCGGTATAATTATCATTAATTTTTAAATGGTTATTTGAAAATATAGATTAATTATATATTGTCTACACCCTTAATGTTTTGCGTAATGTTCTGAAGAACAAAAACTTTATATTCATAGTAATGTTTATAATATAGAAGAGGTGAGATTGGTTATGTCGATTGTTACTACAAATCCAGCTCATATTACCGTTCAACTCTTGAATCAACAGAGCTTAACTTTGGAGCAACTTTTTCAAATTGCCCATTACATTGATGCCTATGAAATTGAAAAACAATTACAAGAGAGTTTGGTGATCGATATCCAAGAAGTTACAAAAAGCGGTACGATTGAGTTGGTGTTAACGCCGAAGACCGGTTTAACATACGAAGAGGTCTCGGAACATTTGAAGATGGTATTTTCATACGCGTTAAAAAATGTAAATCTACCCGAGTGTAAATGGGAGATTACCAGAATCTCATTTAAAACCGAAAAACTCGGTAAAGCCAGTTATGTATATGATGATTTACATAGGGCTTTCAAAACCGATTAATTTGATTACCCAATTGCTGCTGCAGGCATTATAAATATAAAAATTACGAACACGATCATGACCATAGCAAAGCTTAATTTTAGTCCGTCGGTCATCTTGCCTGAACCCATCAGGCCGGCTACTAGACCGTCACCTATTGCATGGACTAAAGCTGCCCCTATAAAAATAAATTTAATTTCATCAAAATCTACATCCGTGGGTGAGAACGCCGCCCCTGACGCTGCTACGGCTTCTTCGGTTTCTGATTCTTCACCACCGCCACCATCAGTGTTTTGGTCAAGTGCCATTTTCTTCATTTGAGGCACGAAGGTTGCGTATACTATTAATATTACAACTAAGAAAACAACAAAAGACACAAAGATCACGGCTACATATAATGACATCTGAATCTTTCGCTCACGTTGTAACAACTGGATTTCTTTAGTATCATCCGCCGCCGCTTCCAAAACCTTACTCACATCACCGCCGGCACTGCTAGCTTCATTTATTAAAGTAACCGCGCGCTTGACTAATGGTGTTCTAACCCGATCCGCAAACCTATTTAATGCTTCAGTTGCCGAAACCCCCCATGAAATTTGTCTAGCCATATGCTTGATTTCCGGTAATAATTCGCCGTATTCACCACCGGATGCGGTAATAATCGCTTCATGCAATGTCTGGCCAGAACGACTTGCTTCTGCTAAATCGCGTAGAAAATCTGCTAAACGTTCTTCTAATTTTACAATTCTAGTATTTTGTCTGCCTTCGTAGATACCAATCGGCCCAAACCCGCACATCAAACCGATCATGATAAATGCAAGCCAATCAAGTTGGACATAAAATGATTCCTTATGAATGGTTTCACTCTGCTCAAGTTCGGTTTGTTTAATGCTCTCAGAGAATACAATCCTTACTTGTGCTGCAGCTAATATGAAAAAAAGTATCATCAACCCCACTGAAATGCCAATTACCAATAACCTTGTGGTCTCAGCTTTTGTTCGTTTAACCTTTAATTCCTTACCTTCTTTCTCTTCTTCAACTTCCACAGTTTCAACGGGTTTTGTAAAAAGAGCGCTGAGCTTTGACTTCCGCCGGATCAGGTGAGGTGCTTCCTTTCCCTTACGGAACTTTAAGTCTTCGGTTTCGATCTCGAAAATATGCTTGCAGACAATACATCTACCAATATCGGGTCCTCTACTGAGGTCGATTATCTCAGAGCCGCAGCGCGGACATGCTAATGTCGTACCTTCCGTAGTTTCTTTACTATCTTTTGATGCGGAGCTTGGTTTTGGGTTTGCACCTGCCATCTAATACACCTCTTTCAATAAGAGAGATCGAAACTATTTCAATTATTAATCTATGAATTTAATATTACATACCATATAATAATACAATAAATGCGAATTGACAAACTGGAATCATCACAAATACTATTAAATAGAGAAATGAAGTGCCACCGGCGCCACCCATCATCGCCATTACGGACATCATGACAAGTAAGAACAATGGTGCGGCTACTACCACGGTTACAAAGCTCTCTGCCATTACACCTAAGGTTTCCATTGTGCTTAATTGTTCTACACGATTCTCTTTCATGAACTGGTCGCCCTTGGTCATGAAATATACTTTAAGACTACCACCGGAAGTACTTGTGGTAATGATACCTTGTAAGAATTCCTGGAATTTCGAAGATGGGCAGCGGACCATGGCGCGATGTAGTGCTTTCAACAAATCTTTGCCGAACATATCAATGTCGCGAGCAATCATAGCTGCTTCGTTTTTAATCTCACCGTAGATATCCTGTCGTGATAACCCACGAAAGATCACCGAGGGGCTAACATTAGCCGCCGACATAGCTGCCATATAGTTCACAGCATATGGAAGATTCTTCTCAATTTCCTTTGCGCGAGTTTTTAATCTAGATTGTGGCGAATTCAATGTTATTGCATAAGCGGCAATAGGGAATAAAATTGGGAATATCCATAAAATATACCCTATCACACTTGGAATAACAATCGGGTTTTCACCTGATGCAAGTGATGGAAATATAAAAAAATTCAATAATATAGCAATGACCAACCCCGCCACTACGCCAATTACAGCATTCATTATGGCAATGGACATGAATACCTCTGGGCGTAACTTCATTTGTGCCTGCTCTAAGGCTACATCTAATGCTTTGTTTTTTGCGGCCATATCATGTGCTTTATTTTTGAATAGTCTATAGCTCAGTTTTGCATAACTACTCAAACCCATCTGTGTCACCTTCTGGTTGAGCTTCGTCGCCTTCTTTTAAACCTTCTTCTTCTTCTTCATCGATGGGAATCTCCTCCTCCTCCTCAACTTCTTCGGGTGCGATTCCCAAGTCTTTATAAACCTGATCCATAATTTTATTGGGATCTTCATAATATTCGGCTACAATCTGCGAAACGTCATGGAAGTTCCGAATATCTTTTTCATCCATCCAGTTAATGATATGTGATCGTCGTCGTCGTTCTCGTACTACCTCTTCGGCAGTCATTCCTTCCAATTCCATAATCTTTTCGTATAATTTACTATGACCCGTGTATGAAAACGAGTCTGAAGCGGGTACCCAGGCAAATACTTTATTCGTAATGATCTCAAGAGTCAATGGCTCAATACCGATAATTTCAACCAATTCTGTAATTCGGCGTACACGTTTATCTTTAACCCTAAGCTGATTATGTATAATTACAAGGTTCAATGCATTGAGTAAAACTCGTGGGATACTAATTGGCGGGTTCTCTAAGCGGTATACAATTGATTGCACCGAGTCGGCGTGCATTGTAGAATATGTTGTGTGTCCCGTAGCCATTGCTTGGAACATAGTCATGGTCTCTTTACCACGAACTTCACCGACTAATACATATTCAGGTCGTTGTCGAAGTGCTGCCCGGAGTAGGTCATACATATCAATATCACCTTCACTTTCAGCCTCTGCACCACCTCTGGTGACACCCGCGATCCAGTTCTCATGCGGTAAATTAACCTCACGAGTATCTTCGATACTAATGACCTTACATGTCGGTGGTATAAATAATGCAATCGAGTTCATAGTAGAGGTTTTGCCACTTGCCGTACCACCTGCACTAATAATTGATTCGCCATACTGACATGCAAGCCAAAGATGTGCAGCCATGTCCGAATCTAACGTATTAAACCGTAGCAGATCAACCATAGTAAGAGGATCAGCAGAAAATTTCCGAATAGTAAACGAACTACCACGAGTAGTGACCTCACGACCCAAGGTACAATTGAGCCGTGAGCCATCGGCTAGTGTGGCATCTAACACGGGTTCAGCAATAGTAATTGTCCGTCCACAGCGTTGGGCTAGAGATACTACCACACCTTCTAACTCTTCATCGGTATTATAGACCGCATTGGTCTTTATTGATCCAAGTTCGCGGTGATAAATGAACACAGGAATCTCTGGACCATCACATGAAACGTCCTCTACCGCGGGGTCTTTCATTATGACATCTACCTTACCATACCCCACAAAATCTCGGATTACATAATATTTAATCTTCCCTTTGGACTCCTCTGAGAGCTCCAAACCATAATCTTCGATAATACTTTCGAAATCCTCAGTCAATGTTTTAGTTAACCGCTCACCACGAAGTTTTTTATCTTTCATTAAATCTCCATCATACGAAACAACACGACTTAACGTATCAATAATAAATTCATGAAAGCGTTTTTCTCGAGTCGTTAAGGTGGGTTCTATAATATTATATATATATTCATTACTAAGAGTATTAAGTGTGATTCTCACATATGAAAATGGTTCTTCGATTGGGATAAAATCGATTTCTTTAATGTGTGGTGACTCTTCGAGGTTCTCTTTCTCTTCTTCTCTTTTCTTACTTTCCTTATCCTTTTTAATGCGTTTTACCAGCCGTGAAATTTTTTGTACGTTTTGCTTTTTTTCTTTCTTTTCTTTATTTGGATCAGTTTTTGATATCTCTGGTGAGCCCGCTTCTGGCGTAAGATCTGTGGGGGTTTGTGGATTTGTCAGATCGTTTAATTCAATTTTTGATTTATTTTGGGTGACCATAATTAACCACCAGTTATCAAGTTATTTGGTTTTAAGATTAAATAATATTCTAATTTTAATTTAACTTAATTTCAACAACTCCTTTTTTGCAATTGAGTTTGTCGATTTCTTTTAACTTTAAAATAATATTATCAAATGTTTCCCCCGTAGATGGATCTTGTGAACTGGTTAATGCATACACATCTACGGTATTATTTCTAACATTACTGGGTAGCTCGTCCAGTTCAGAGTCAATGTGTTTTTGCCAAAGGGTACCGAATTTGGTGGTGATATTGATGGTAATGTTTTGTCCGTACTCAAACCCTTCTTCGGGCGTCCAGATGAGCTCATATGATTGCGCAATACTCTGGATTAATGTGGTATCTATGGTATGGGTATCTACACCATCAACACTATGTGATGCGCCACTTAATTGTATAAGGGTAATTATCAACGAAGTTTGATTATTATTGTAGGTTATATCCAGGTTAGGCTTGGCACGGAGAATTGCGGAATTTCCCTGTTCGACAATCACCGCTCCGTTTTCGAAGGTGAAATACTGGTTGGGGTAGTATATATTCCGTGATTTATAGGTCATCATCCCAGACGTTTGACCGTAAATGTTTTGCGGATCGTCAGTATTGTTAAGTATAATACTAAACTGTGTCGAATGATAATATAGGGATCCCGTGGTACGACCAATACCCATCACCGCACCACCTACCGAACCAAGTTTGATACGAGTGCTAAGTGTTGAGCCCACATCTTTCTCGGTAGTGATTTGTTTATCAATATTACTTTTAAATTCCATGAATGACTCGAGCACTCCATCCATATGATTAGCTTCACCGCTCTTTGCCCAGTTAGGAATATATACCGTAAAAATCATGGCTAAGAGACTAAGGAAGATCCCAAGCATCATAATTGAAGTGACCACGTTTGAGACTCCGTGTTTGTCTCTGCTAATAAAGGATGATTTGAATTTCCTTTTATTTTTGTATATATAATATCTCGAAATATTCGTAGGGTTATTAATGTACACAATCCTTCCTCGCTTTTTTTCCTACTAATATACATAATTCATCTAAAATATTTAATGTCTTTCTTTTTTCGAATTCAAAATTACCTATTTTTTATGGTAAAAGTGTTTCTTTATGACTTATAACAATCAATTTTAATTAACCCAATCCTGCTTCTATTACTCCAATTGTACACTCTAATTTATATATTGAATTTAAAATTAAATTTATATTCATAATCTCATCTGAAATTTGGTTTGTAGTAATATAATAATCACCAGGAAATGCTCCTAATCCATCGAAATCCCACGTCAGATCTGCATTTTCTACTAATGTGTTATTCAGGTATTCCACCCAAGCATCACCATATTTTGTGGTAATATTTAATATAATATTTTCCCCGGTTTCCCAGATATATCTATTTTCTTCTGTGGAGATTAAGGTGGTTTTAATCATTTTCGTACTCTTTCCACTTATATTAATTTTATCGCTGATCAAAGTTATCATAGAAAATGAAGCGTTAATATATGTTTCATTTAGGTCCAATGGATATTTAGTAGTAGCAGAGTTTGATGAGTTTTCGGCAAAGAACTTTATATTTATATTCTCGTTAAGTATATTTCCAGTAAAATATAGTTTAATGTCTCCCGTTTCAGTAGGATCGAATATCGATGCAGTATTTAAATTAAAATATATTGGTGAAGTTTTCCCGGGTGCGGCAGTTTGCCAGACCGTCTCACCATGCCCCAGGATATCAACCTGTGTCAATGTCGCACCACCAGTCCAACTGAGAGCCATGCGCTTAATTGTAACCGTATGACCACAGATGTTCTTAAATGAAATATTGTCAACGGTTTGAAAGTCCGGGAATGTAATATCATAGATATTTGCAACAGTGTCCAGGTCAATGACGGGGTATCTAGTTGAAATACTACGAGCATCTGTTGAGAATAGCTCAATATTTAGGATAGCTTCACGGATATCAGAGTCAAATCGTAAGCTCATAGGTACTGATCCTCTTAATAAATCATAATTATTTTGAAAATCGACTGTAATCCCTGAGGCAGCCGAACCGGTCCATTCAACAGGGTTTACACCAATATTACATCTCGTCATGGTCGTAGCGTTTCCGCCAATCCAAGTCACGCATAATCTGTTATATGTAACATCCGTAGTACCAGTATTAGAAATATAGATATTATTCAACACAGTATCACCGGCGCCTAGCGACACAAAACCGCATTCGAGCCCAATTGATGTAATAACCTCACCCCGAGTCAATTCAAAGTCAGGTTCAATATTCATCCTAGCTTTATCCCGTTGTTGGACAATTACCCCACTTGACTCGTAAATAAAATGCTTATCACGAAGGTATAAATTTCTTGACTTATATCGAATATTCCCGCTTCCACGCGCAAAGATACTTTGCGGATCGTAATAGCTGGCAATTGATATTATGGGTTCAGAGGAATCAAAATATAATGCTCCAGACCCACCAAGTACAAATAAATTTTCGTCATTGGTCCCAAGTTTGATAGGTGTGGTTAAAATCGGTGCCTCCTCATGCAACTCCATATTGATGGCTGACTTAAGATCTAAAAATGATTCTTTTATATCATCTAAATGTGCCGCTTCATTATTTTTAATTTGCTGAGGAACCATCACAGTTAAATAAGGTCCAATAATAAATGTCATAATGATCGTAATAATTAAAACCGTGGTGATTACATTTGTCAATCCATCCTCTGAGTTTTGGAATTGCAGGCTTCGATTTTTTTTTCGATTATCATTTTTATAATAACTCATATTGTTGCACCCGTTACCAATTTAGTTGTTTATATCTGTTTAATTTTGAAGATTTATATACCAATGCAAACCCATCGTAAGAAAAAGGACTTCAGATTTAATTTTTAATTATATTTTTACTAGATATTCATTACCTAATTTGAATAGTTAATTCTCCTATATATATGTTTTTAAATATTAAAATTGTATAAGTCGATAAATTTCACCTTCAATCTAACCAGTCGATTAGGTTTTAACCAACATTGAAGTCCAGGATATCCGGTTCTATTCTAATAATGAGAAACCGTAAACAATAATGTCATCAATATAAAATCCACCAAAACCGGCAGTTGAGGATTCATAATGTATACTGCCAAAGAATGGATTTGCATCGGAAGCCGTAACGACACGAAATCGTAATCTGATTACTTCACCCGCCCAACCACTTAGGTCACAGTTCAATCTAGTAAGTGATCCTGCTTCTACCCAATTGTCACCGGTGTCTATCCCTGTATAGCTCTTTCCATCATTGGGGGCGCCATCTTGGTCATCAGTATCATTACCCGAAACACCCCAGGCTGAACGAACGCCAAGGTTAATCGCTATCCAGGTGACTGCGTTATCCTTCGAGATCTCGACCCGAAAACCATCCGGTGGCCGACCTGCAGCCGTGTTTATATTGAACTTTAAATATGCACTTAGCGTCGCATTTCGCGCATTAGTAATATCAATTGGCCGAGTGTACAAACTATTATCCAGTCCACCAGTAAAATTATTCGTGACCGGGTTACCGTTCCACCAGCTGAAGTTACCGCTTTGAGACTCTGAAGTGATTAACTGCCATTGGTCAGATGAGCTCGCCTCCATGGGTACTTCGTCACTATGCTCTACTTTAATCTCAAAGTCATCGAGCATGTATACACCGTTTGCCGCCCAAGTGGACCAAAGGAAATGCAACCGTACCCTGACCTCTGGTAAACCCGTCCAGTTATCCAACGAAATTTCGGTATAATCCCAGTTAAATAAATTGTTACCACTAATTCCATTCCAACACCAGAGCATTTCGTTTCCATAATTATCATATTTACACTTTGACAAATCGAAATTGCCCGTATATGGTTGCTTGGGTGAGGTATATTCATACATCCATTCACCACTTCCGCCGTTGGGAGTGCCTATTAGAACCACAACACCATTTAAACCCAAAAGCAGGTTGTATTTATGGTAAAAGCTGATCTTGGCACTACTTACATTCTCAAGACTAAATGAGTAAGTAGTTAAATTTCGGTCGCCTGGTAGAAATAATTCGGAGTTATCAATGCCTGATGTATCACCGGTTATGATAATATCATCGATTGCCCAGCCATCATCCGTCGTGCCACCATCGCTGGACATCCAGAATCGAATGGTTATTGATTCGCCATCATATGTAGAGAGGTCAATCGTTACTTGCTCCCAAGTATTATCGCCCATGGGATGATTTCCGGTCCAGCCGGAGCGATGACCTAAATCGTTTAAATATTTGTTGTTCCCATTGATATTTGTGTCCCAACCCGAACTGGGTAGATTGGGTGCTGCTAGTGACCAGGTTGTACCGCCGTTATTAGATACCATTACACATCCGCCATCGTAATTATTCTCCATTTCGAAGTAGTGCCAAAACGTCATTTGGCAGTTGGAATAACCGGTGAGGTCGATGTCACGGTATAACCTATTATTCGCATTGTCGTTGTAATTACCATTTAGATCTGTTTCGATACAACTAGAACCTGAATGCGGAGTCAGAGGCGGATCACTTGGATTTCCACGCTCCCACTCATCTTGAGCCCCAGCATGCGCCCAATTCTGCCAACCGCTTTCAAAATCAAAGGAGTATATCTCGGCTCTAGAACGACTTGAGTCATGGGCACTTCTGCTGGTCGCACCCGAACCTGCAATAGACTGTGCGATGGTCTGGAAGATAGTATTCAATTTACTGGATTCATCTGCATAAAAATATTCAGCACCAGAAGTATTTGCCACACGCCAAAGACCATATTCCGGTGTCCCGGACTCGCCATAGATTGTAGAATTTCTATTAGTACTCCAACTGTGTTCCACGGATTCATATGGTGCAAAAGCGCCCATCCACCCGTTTGGGAACCGCCAACAGCTGTCTCCGGTATGGTTATTATGCTGCAATCCTAGACCTACGGTATATACTGATACATCTGCAATA
>CBFDAW010000002.1:0-23690 GCA_965602865.1 uncultured Thermoplasmata archaeon | reverse complement strand
TTAGTGCTTCGGATTTATCACTCTACAGAAAACTCATTTTGGAATTGATCTTTTTACCCAGGATTTTTTCATTTAGGTTTAACATCAATAATGTAAAGATTTTCTGTATCAGTAAAATCCCAGGTCCAAGAATACTTGTCTGAACCACTTCCATAATGTTTCACGGGCACCGAACCCAATGGTAAACCACCCACATAAAACGATCCACCACTATCAATTATCAGCCAACACCCAAGCTTATCTTCGAACCAGAACATGTATACTTCCGAATGATAATAATTTCGGATCGCGGTAGTTATAGCTTGTATATTAGCTTCGTCACCAATATAAAGGGCAATAAAGGCGTGAGAGTCGGTTAAATACATCCGTACCGAGCCGCCAATAGATATTATCATGGAAGCGAGTAAAGTAGAAAAATCCTCACAATCACCACCATACCTTAATGTCTGTTCCGGCAATGACCAATAATTTTCAGAATGAGAGGGGTCGCTTACATAATTTATGTTATTACTAACATAATCGAAGATAGAGCAAACCTGATAGATATTATACGATCCTGAGAATTTACCAGCTAATTGATGGGCTTTATTGATCACCTCTTCATTGGTGGGATCAACGATACCGTTTATTTTGTCATAGTATTGAGGAAGATTGTAATGTTGTTCATACTCGGAAGGTGTGGGTAAATCAGCGGCATAAAATGATTTGGATGATCCTTCTTGGACTCCACAGTCATTCCATGTGCCCGTTTCATTTTGTTGATATACCGAAAAAGTAATGCTGTATTCAAATTCCCCGCTTCTCGGTGGACCCGGGAAGTAGAGCATACCAATATATTCATTATCACTAGCATTAACGTATTTTCCAACATCGGTGTAAACACCAGACTCTACCGAATAATAATCGAAATCTTCGATATACCATGTTGGTTTGATACCGATTCTATATATATACAAGTTGAATGTACCATTGTTTTGGATATAGATTTTTATTGCACCGCCAAATGAGGTATAGATAGTATTTCTCAAGTACCAGCTAGTTATAATATTTCCAATTGTTTGTTTTTCCGAGGCGGTTATCACCGGTTTGGGATCTAATGTAGGCATTGCTTGGCAATATGTATCTGGTATTGTGTCCAATAACGATTCCTGTGAAAAACCTTTGCGATCATCTTCATTATCAGAGTCATTGAATAGAGTGCAGCCTAAAGTGCCTGATACGAGTAATATTATAACCGTACAAATCGAAATTATTCGTAGTTTTTGGGGGATCATATCCAAATGCACCTTTTCGATGGTTAGCTTATTTTTTTAAACATATATAATTTGTTAAAATAAATAAAACTTTGTTGTATTCATAAGTTCTTACTCGATTTAAAGGGAAGAAACCGCTACATATATATATGGTTTCTGAAATCTCTATAAATAAAATGGGCCCGTAGGGTAGTTTGGTCAATCCTTGTGGCTTTGGGAGAGCCTTTTCTTTGGCTGGCAAAGAAAAGCCTTGGGAAAAGAAACCAGCTAACGCTCAAAAATAGCCATAGACTCCGGTTCGAATCCGGGCGGGCCCATTTTAATTATTTAATAATGAATTTTATGGGCCCGCCCTCATTAATGCTTTAAGTTCGAACTGCGATAATTACCTTCTAATGGTTTAATAATAAGGCGGTAATTATCTCGCATTTGAAATTCCTAAGGAATTTCAAAAGTCCGGTCCTTTACAATCTGCTTTATGAAATTATTCGTGGGCACGCCCTCATTAACGCTTTGTGTTCGAACTGCGATAATTACCTTCTAATGGTTTAATAGAGTTGTTATTATTTAAACGGCAATCAGTAGACATAATATTTATATACAATTAATTTCATAAATAATTTCTAATCATAACAAAAAGTTAAAAAGGGTGAGAAAGAAGAGTGTATTAACCTAATAGAAAGAAAATGTTGTTTATAGTGATATTTCATGGAAACAGAGAGTGAGACGATTACCAAACACATTATGAAATTCTTAATAACATTATACCTCGTGTCCTCTTTAATCACCATAGGGTTATTTGGGTTTCTAATTTTTGATGGTCTAAAGGATTGCGGTGGCGCTGAGGCTACTATTATTGTTGTTGATAGTAAAGGCGGAGGTAATTATACTTCGATCCAGGCGGCTGTTAATAACGCAAACACCGGGGATACGATCAAAGTCTGGGCGGGTACTTATTATGAGAACTTAATAATTACTAAGAGAATTACTCTTATTGGGAATGGTACTACAAATACCACTATTAATGGTGGTGGTAATGGAGATGTGTTGTATATCTCCGCGGGTTGGGTGAATGTCACAGGTTTTAATATCACAGGAAGTGGATTTTATTACAACGATGCAGGAATTGAATTAAATTATGTTGAAAATTGTAGTATTACAAATACTCATTGTTCCGGCAATGAAATTGGTATCTATCTTTATTATTCAAATAATAACACTATTAAAAATAACTCAGGTATTTTGAACAATGCATATTGCATTTACCTAAAATATTCGCACTCGAATAATATCATTAACAATTCGTGTACGAATAACCAAGGGCAAATCATTGATTTATTTTATTCGAATAGGAACGTCGTTGACAATAACAACTGCTCGAACAATAAAGGAATCGGTATAGATCTTAGTGATTCTAATTTTAATACAATAACAAATAATACTTGCTCGAATAATTTTTATGTCTGGCTAAATATAGATTATGGTGATGGTATTGGTTTATATGATTCCGATTCAAATACTATCATAAATAACAATTGTTTAGATAATGGTCGGTTCGGAATTGACCTTTGGTGGGGGTCAGATTCGAACAATATTATTAATAATACATCTTCAAATAATACGTATGGTATGGAGCTTTATTGTTCATGCAGCAATAAAATTGCAAACAACACCGTTAACTGGAATGATCGTAAAGGAATATTTTTAAATTGGCATTGTAACTCGAATACCATGGTAAATAATACTTGTAAATATAATTCTGACGATGGTATTTTCATCACCTGTTCCGAGTCTTGTATAATCAAAAAAAATACATTGATTTCATGTGGTTTTAACATGGATGGGGATGTAATTTCAACCTGGAATACACATACAATAGATATTAATAATACTATTAATGGCAAACCAGTATATTATTGGAAGAATCTTATTGGTGGCACTGTGCCGTATAATGCAAGTATGGTAATTATTACCAACTGCCAAAATGTTATAGTGGAGAACCAGAATTGCAGTGATAAGAGTGTCGGGATAATAGTTGCTTTTTCAAATACTATAACAATTAGAAATAACACCTTTAACTCTAATATTCATGATGGCATTTTCATTTGGTATTCCGATTCGAATACTATAATAAACAACACATGTAGCAAAAATAATTGTGAGGGCATCCATCTTGCGGGCTCGGACTCTAACAACATTATTAACAATGACTTATTCTTCAATAAAGAGGGTGGCGTTTCTATATGGGACTCTTCTGGGGCAGTCATTAGAAAGAATACTATGGTCTTTTGCGGATTCTATTTTTTTGGGGACAAACTTCAAGATTGGAATACACACACTATTGATGTCGACAATAATGTAAATGGCAAGCCTGTGTTTTATTGGAAAAATGTCAACGGCGGAACAATACCCAACGGTGGGGGGCAAGTGATACTTGCGGGGTGCTCCAATATAATTATTGAAAATGATAATTATGATTATACTAGTGTAGGAATAATGTTAGGATTTTCAAATAATATTACAATTGGAAATAATACCTGTAATTTTAACACTAAATGTGGCATTTTTCTTAGTTGTTCTTGCGGAAATACTATCATCAATAACTCATTCTCAAGCAATATATATGGTATCAGGGTCATGTTTTCTGATTCAAATACTATAATCAACAATATATGTAATTCAAATATTGATTATGGTATATTCCTTTGTCTTACAGATATAAATAAGATTGTACAAAATAACATTTCTGATAATGAGATTGGTGTTTGCTTATTTTCGTTTACTACTATGAATAATATTTCCAACAACATTATTTCAAATAACGATTTAGGTCTTTCAATAGATACTGAGAGTAATTATAATAACACTATCTTCCACAATAATATTATTAATAATTTTCAACAAGCCAATTTTAACGAAAAAAATCTTTGGAATAATAACCGCCAAGAGGGCAATTACTGGTCTGATTACGACGGACTAGATAACGGGTTTTTTGGGCGAGTGCTAGGGGATGGAATCGGTGATACTAATTTTCCGCATTTAGATCTTGATTACTATCCATTCATAGAACCTTTTGGTTGGATATTACCCACTACTCCAATTTTATCAGCCTCTGATAAAATAGATACAGATGGTGAGTACACACTATCGTGGAATCCTACTTACAGAACCATAGGCTATATCTTGGAAGAGGCTGAGAACGAGAAATTTGATGACCCAACGATTGTTTACAATGGTTTAGCTTTGACGTTTAAAATTAAAGAGAAAAATAATGGTACCTATTATTATCGCTTAAAAGCATACAATGAGTACAGTTCAACTGATTGGTCTAATATTTTGAATGTCACAGT
The DNA here is from genome assembly GCA_965602865.1 of uncultured Thermoplasmata archaeon. Classification (GTDB taxonomy): domain Archaea; phylum Thermoplasmatota; class Penumbrarchaeia; order JAEHCK01; family JAEHCK01; genus CBFDAW01. The sequence goes on along the minus strand of CBFDAW010000002.1, from coordinate 19,087 downwards.
CGATTGGCTTCCAGAGATACCACAAAATCTAACGGTAACAGTATATCCTGAAGGAAACGCTCTTAATCTATCCTGGAGCCTTAACCTTGTAGGAACAAAGGAGTACGTTCTCCATTATAAGACCACCGGTCCATGGATGTCACTTGGTACAATCACGCATCCGAACAATACATATAATCATACGAATTTACAAAATGAAAAAAGACATTACTATAGGCTCCAAGCAAAGGATTTCCGAGGGCAACTCTCTGCTATTTCTAATACTGTTGATGCCATACCGGTGGATTCTGTAGTTCCTGCACCACCCACAGGATTTACGACTGATGCTATTTCGGATACTGAGATTAACCTGACTTGGGATGCAAACTCTGAACCGGATCTTGCCGGGTATCTTATTTATATGAACAATACCATCAATGATTCAACCACAGAGTTCCATCAAATCAATACAATATTTGGTCAAAAAACATCCTATACTGTATTTAATCTTATCGAGCAAACTACATATTATTTCAAAATAAAAGCGTTTGATGAGAGACCGAATACTTCACCTTTCTCTAATATGGTCACGGCAACCACTTTGGATGTGACACAACCAAGTGCACCAACAGGGCTTAAAATTATCAAAGCAATAAATAATAGTCTCACGATATCATGGCACGCCTGCCCTGAATCAGATGTTGTGGGTTATATAATTTATAGAAGTTTATCCTCGCAAGATTTATACACTCAGATTAATTCTAAACTTATAATTGAAACTCAATATGTTGATCCTGGTCTTAAGGAGGGTACCACCTATTATTATAAATTAAAAGCTATTGATGATGCTCAATTAAAATCCGATTTTTCGGATTTTGTTGCTGGGAAAACAATTTTAAGTCCTTACCCACCAAAAATTAATGAACCTGTAATAAATTTTGAGCTTCTTGAAGATTCATACGACGACCAATCCATTAACCTTTTAGATTGGTTTATTTATATTAACAATGATCCCTTGAATTTTAGATGTGAAGGTCAGGAGAACATAAAAGTTAAGATTTTTCAAACAAACGGTACCGTGATTCTAAAACCTAAACATAATTGGAATGGAAAAGAAACTTTAACATTTTATGCTAATGATAGTATCTTTGAAGTATCTGATAATGTGACAATTATCGTTACCTTTGTTAATGACCCCCCGGGATTAACAGAGATTATACAACCTAAAGATGGTATAAGAATTACTGAGGGTAACCCACTGGATTTTAAAGGGTCATGCGACGATCCAGATATACCTTATGGTGATAAATTTACCTTTAAATGGTCTTCAAGTATCTCGGGAGAACTAGGTAAGGGAGAAAATCTAACAGGTATTATCTTAACCCCCGGCAAGCATATGATATCCTTAGAGGTTTTGGATAGCTATGGAAAAGAAGCGATAAGTACATTTGTAAAGGTTTATATTGAGGAAAAATCGGAGCCACATGAATCCGATACTGATATAAATATTAGTTTGATTGCAGCTATAATCTGTATAATTATTGTTATAATTATCATATTGTTATTATTCTTTAAAAAGAAAACAGGTAATCACGGACCTTGCTCGGGGTTGAGGGCGATCACTTTCAAACCGAAGGTTTCAAAATAGCGGAAATCTGCGAAGCTAGCGGTTCTAAGTTGATAAATAAATGCTTATTAAAGTTTGAAGTAAGAGTAGGGTATAGCTTAGACCTACAGTCTAAGGCGTCCATTACCTCCGGTAATGGCAGTCAGTTTTGCATAATTTCGTTCGCTTGAGACGGTGTGAGAGGAAGACCGTTTTGATCTTATAATAAAATTACTCGCTGGTTCGAGGACTTGTTTGGATTTTCCCCCACTCCCACCAACGAGTATAATTTTATTAATATCGTAGTGTACTTAGACCTCACACTTCTATTTTATGTTTAAACGGCATATTACAGCTCTTTAAGAAACTTAGGCAGCTTCGACGAATCCCGCGGTCCCACGATCACATCACGCCCCGATTTCTCGTTGAGCTTCCCGCTCATCCGTGAGACCATTCCCGGGATGATGATCTTGTTATGAGAGATTTTACCGGATGCCCCGGACTCGTCGAGTGCCTTAATCACCAAATCCGGTGTGAGTTTATCAGCGGCAAAGGCCGTCATTACGGATAGGCCTTCAGTATTCACCACTTGCAGCCAGCTCGGTACCTTGCTGCCCTCGATATCACCTTGGACCGTGAAATACGTAAGCGAGAAGTTCGTGGTGAACAATAACGGTGAGTTCTCGTCTGGGTTATTTATGGGATACAGGTCTTCTTTCACCTGGATCGGCACCTGCGGGTCCGTGTAGATGTTCTGGCGGAGGGTGAATATCGGGTACATCTTATCCGGCTCGATATCCTTCAAAACCAGGATGCCGCCATATTTCATGGATGCAATTGCCGCAAATGCCACATCATTCTCCTGCACATGATCCAACGATATCATAATCGGATAGCCCAGCGGCCTAAAGGTTTTCTTGAGCGCCAATCTGCGATGGATCGTTGAGAGTACCAAGGTTTCGCCAATGTTTTTTGGTCCGAAATCAAGTACAAGATCCTGCACACCAGCACCTGTGATCTTCCCAGTAAGCTCCACCAAACCGTCCAGTGTTGGTGCTGACACCGCTAATGGGCAACTGTTATCGTTTGCCAATTTAGCCATAGCTTCCCAGTTCTCTGCCGTTGCGGCGTGGATCAATGGTTTATTAGCGGCATTCTGTTTTAGGGCGGGTTCAATTACTTCAGGTTTGGTGCTCATTAGAATTAATGGTAACTGGCTCTTACTCTTTACGGTTTCCACCGCTTTTGAGAAATTGTCTGGGTTCTCTGTAGTTGACTTGATCGCGATCATGTTAAGTTTCATTATTTGCCCAACGCGCTCGAAGCTCGTTTTATTCGCCTGCTCAGAAATACCCTCGATCTTTGCGGTCTCCCAACCATCTTCAACCAATATACTAAATGCGGTTTCGTGGAAAAATTTCTTCTCATGCCTGAAAAGCTCGGTCTCATTACCGATCTCCACCTCGGTCTCGCCGGTACCGAACTTGAGACTGCGCATGGGCGGCTGTGCAGAGGCTTCCAGTGCGTTCTTTGCATCGTCAGAAACATGCGGGCATGCCGAGAGCTCGGCTTGTTTATTGGCGAGTTTCATGGCGAAGGCGAGACATGTGGGTACACCACAGTCGCCACAGTTTGTCTTTGGAAGTAATTTAAAAATATCTAATGCTGTAAGCGCCATTATGCACCACCTCCCCCGAACTCCTTGGCTTTATCTAATTCTTCTATGGTACTCCGCACAATTTTCATGGTCTCGGGATGACGGATTATCAACAAATCTCCCCCAGCCATAATAGCACCTACGGCAGTCAGGGACTCCCAGGTCGGCCCGCGTTTGACGGGGTCGCCCCATTCCGGTGCATCAATGTATGCTTCGCGAGCCTTCCAAGAAACTGAGGCATCACAGATCATGGGAATCTGCAGCATCTTATCTCCCATTAAAGCTGCCAATCGGATGCGTTCCATCACCGAATAAGAATATTCCAACCCATATCCTAAGCCTGCCATTAACGGGTCCATGATTATATTTTCAAGTTTTACACCAAAATCGGTCAATAGAATGTTCATTTGTTTGGCTAGATTAATGTCCAGGTTTGAGAACGCTACGATGCCATGGTTATTCGCCATTGCCGCAACAGATATTGACTTGAAAGCGGCTTCTTCTGCTAGACCTAAAAGACAGCGCTCACCTTTGGTCTCATTTGAGCATACCTCCATAACCTTTGCGTCCTTCTCCTCATTACCACAACCGTAAATTATTAAGGGTACTCCAACGGCATCCAGGACCTCACGAACGGTTTTAACAGCATCTTCCGGGCTGCGGTCCTGTTCTTCCGGGTTAGTGCCGACCAGTTTCAAACATATCAAATCAGCGCCGAACTCTTCCACACATTTTTTCGCCCATGCACCTGGTGTATTTATTACGTCACCAATTGCAGATTTCACCTGTTCGGGGTAATCCTCAGGGATAATGTCGAGAACCTCCATAGCAAGTGCAACCGGGTGTGGATGCTCACCTTCGAAATATAGGTATGGAAGTGTTGAGGATCCACCTACTATTACCTTTTTGGTACGAGTTCCACCTTCTTCGGAAGTGGCACCAATTACTAATTCACCTATCTTACCAGACCATTTTTCTTTTGGTATTTCTATAGCCATTCGATCACATCCGAATCAACATTATCTGTTTACAAATAGGAATCCAACATTGTAAGCTAATTTTGTATTGAAAAAATTTGTTTATCTTTTGTCTACATTTTATTATCTATAGAATATTAAATGTTGATTTTAGTTGAATTATTGATATTAGGACTTAGTGGATAATATTTGTCATATTTAATATTTTTTAATTAATTTACTAGGTTCTGGATATAATTAATGAAAAAGCTAGAATTTTCATCATTTTTCCCACTTGCCGTCGACTTGCATTTGAGTCCAGGGCAATGAAAATTACCAACTTAGTTTTGTATTTTAACTATAAAATTTGTGAAAAAATGTGAAAAAACACCTGCACAACATTTATTATTGATAAATTACTATATATATACTAGATTACCGGACTTAACCTGGGGGAATTATTTAAAATGAAATTGATGAAGCTTTTCACTAGAGATAACTACCTTGAATCGGAGTCATTTAATTTCAAACCAATCAAAGGTTTAAACAAATTCGATATTTTTACCTCGTATGTAAAAGGTGAAACACCAGAATTTCAAAATGATATGGATAAATTATTAATGGTTTTAGAGGGCAATATTAACCTGAAAATCAATAAACAAAACACAAATATGACTCCCGGCGATATTATTTTGATCCAATGTGGCGAGAAGTTCAAGGTAAATGCAAATCACGGTGCAAAATTATTGCAATTCAATCCTGAAAACCCGATAAGTAATAAGGATAAGGTCATGGAGTTCGCCTGTGCACGGCATTCCACCAGATCTTTTTCAGACAAACCGGTATTAAAAAAGGATATTTATTATATTTTAAAAACTGGAATGCACGCGCCTTCAGGTGCAAATCGTCAGCCCTGGAAATTTATAGTTGTAAGTGATTCCGAGATTAAACGCAAGATCCGCGAAGCAGCTGAACAAGTCGAGAAAAGGTATTATAAAAAAATGCAAAAAACTAAACTTAAGAACGATTTTAATCATATGGGTCTATCTTGGAATAAGCAATTTTTGGAAACTGCACCATTTTTAATTTGCATCTTTGGAGATTCCAATCAACCATACTATCGTGAATCGATCTGGCTGGCGGCGGGGTGGATGCTGCTGGCGGCGGAGGAGCTGGGATTATCTACCTTAACATATACACCATCTGAAATGAAGTTCTTAACAAAACTTCTGAAGGTCAATGAAAATTATACACCCGAATTGATTTTGCCCATTGGCTATTCCGAGAAGCTGGAAGAACCGCAGCCGCGCAAGGATCTGGGTGAAGTTGTTACGTGGATTTAATCTATTATCGGTGGAAAATTATTATAACCATTAAACTATCCTACCATCTTCAATGGTTATTCTACGATTAGTCTTAGAGGCAACCTTTGGGTCGTGCGTGACCAGGATTATCACAATATCAGTCTTTTTTACTAAATTTTTGAATATCGCAAGTATTTTATTACTCGTGGGTCGATCGATCTCACCCGTAGGTTCGTCAGCAAGGATAATCTCCGGTTTATTTGCCAGTGCTCGAGCGATTGCGATTCGTTGTTGTTCACCACCGCTTAATTGATTGGGGTAATGATGAGCACGTTGTATTAAATCGACCATTTTCAGTAACTTTTCTACGCGTTGTTTTCGTTCCCGAGATGGATTTCGGGTTTCACGCATGGGCAGTTCGATGTTTTCCTGGGCGGTTAAAGTTGGGATAAGGTAGAATAATTGAAAAATAAAACCAATTTTCCTCAACCTGATTTTTGTCAGCTCACGATCCTTAAGATTGGAAACATCTACGCCCGAGAGGTATACTTTACCTTCCGTTGGAGTATCGATACAGCCAATTATGTTAAGAAGTGTGGATTTTCCACTTCCCGAAGGACCCTCGATTGCTAGAAAATCTCCTTTGTTTATTGTTAAATTAATATCTGTTAGTGCCTGAACCTTACTCGCTCCGAGATCATAAGTCTTGGTTATGTTTACTAATTCGATCACTGGTACTTTATTTGATGTGTCAACAAATCGAGAGATATGATCACCTCACAAAAGATAGCGCTTGAGCTATTTTCATTTGGCTTGCCCGTAAAGCTGGGATCAAACTTATGAATGTACCCATTACCACTATCCCCGCAAAAGCACTCATAAGCAAACCCGGTGAGAAAGCTGTTAATTCTTGGTTGATACCCAGACTAGTGCTTATATATGTCCCAAGTAGCTTCGAACCTAAATAACCAGGTAAAAAACCAATTAGAACACCTAAGATCACCAATAATAACGATTCTAACATTATCCATTTGAAGATTGTAATTTTTGAGATTCCAATCGCACGCAAAGTTCCAATCTCGTTTATTCTTTCGTAAACTGAGATGAGCATGATACACGCTACAAATAATAGACCGATGATAATCGCAACAATGCTAATTGCCGTGTAAAAAATATTAGTTATGGCGTTTTGTTCTTCCAGGGCCTTCAATTGGTCTTCTTTCGTAAGTACATCAAGTAATGGATATTTTTCCTGGATTGTGTAAGCGATATCCTTTGGTGAGTTCTCCTTCGGCCGATTCGGATTTAAGGAGATCGCCAGAGTTTCTACATTGTCTGTAATAACGGTTTGGTTACCGATTTTTACAACATCATCACCTAGTATACTTTGAAGTTCGCTGAGATGTAGAATTACTATGCCATCAACATAATCTTCAAAGTATCCGCCCAATAAATTCGTTTTGAAGATCCCCGTTACAGAAAAAGGTGCTGAATTTGTATCAATGGATAAATTTACTTTTGATCCTTGCCGAAGATTTTGTGTTTTTGCCAGATGTTCATCGATTAATAGTTCGTATGTCCATGGACCTGTAAAATTATTTCGATAATGCGGGTCATCCGGTGTTTCGAACCATGTATCGAATTTGAACTTAATGATATCTAAATTATAAGTATGTTCATCAGCAAAAAAATTTTTCAATCGTTCGGGGATGACACCAAGTGCGAGTACTACGCCAGAATGGGATACATTACTAGTGAGGTCATCGGGAAGTTCCACCGGAAGGTTTCCCGCAAGAACCGGTGATTCAATATTAGAATCTGCATTTGTAGTAGTGATTTGTAACCACCACAAATGCATGGGTGATACCTCTGAGATATTAATCGTGTCACTCTTTATTTCATCTGCCAACTTATGACCGTTATTAATACCTTGCCGAATTACCGTTCCACCGCCGGATGGTAGGTTCGGCTTTATAATAATATCCTCACGGCTGCCGAGAATAGAATATGACGCGTTTTGCCAGATTCCTTCCGCTACTGACAGTAAAGAGACTAGTAATGCTGTAGAGATTGCAATTGCCGTTATACACATTAGTGTTCGGCCTTTACGCCTGAACACATTTTCGATGATCATATTCTGAGTTCGCCTCCGACTAATCATTCATCCCTAATTGTTTCTGCAGGGTTGAGCTTAGCAGCCCAATAACTCGGCGCTAAACAAGCTAAGAGTGCTATAGTTAATGTGATAATCGTAACTTGAGTAAGAAGTATGGGTGTGATTACCGTAATCTTGACATCCTCTGGGATGTAAGGATATGTTGAAATAATATAATGATTAAGCGCCATTGATCCAATTATACCCAATATAAAACCAAACAACAATCCTAATATACAAATCACCAATGATTCTTTAAAAATGAACTTGTTAATTGTAAGCTTGGAGATACCAATGGCACGCAGTGCACCTATCTCCTTGGTTCGTTCGCGGGTCGAGATCATGAGAATCGTGCTGATAAAGAGTGCGGCAATTAAGATTGTGATAATGATTACCATACTGGAAAAACCTTCAAACAGTTTCATGAATTGATTAATATCTTTCAAGATATCTTCAGGAGTATATATTGAGATTTGATCCTTATAGATGAATTCGGTTTCCAGCCAATGCTTTACTTCATCCTGATCTGACTTGTGATATAAACTGATATATATTTTACTGGCAGCATCGGTCTTATGTTCACCAGTTATATATTGTAACTCGCTAAGGTGCAGTTGTGTTGTTAATGCATTTTGGCTTCCAAATTTCTCAATCATTATTCCTGAGACATTGAACCATGTAGCGTTTTTGAACCACCCGGAAATCGATTGGTTGGTATAATCCTCATATATCCCGACCGGGTTCAGAAAGATTTGCTCACCCACCGAGACTTCTAATAACTTTGATAACTCCTTGCTGATTACAATCTCGTGTGTAAAATTTATCGAGTTCAAGCCATCTTGAAATGAAGCATTCGCATAGAATGGGTCGGTTTTAGTTGGAAGTGATTGACCCTTAATAATATCCACACCACCGAAATATCTATTATTCTCAGGGATCGTGCCTTTACAAGCTGCTAAGGCAAATTTAGGTGGTGTTGAGGCATTGATGGTTTCCGAGTATTTTGTAATATATAAATTCTTAATCAACCAAGGTGAAGCTGCACGGATCTTAGAGTTATTGTTTAGCATGGTATCCGCAATCGTTCTACCTTGATTTATTTTAAAAATAGGTACATACTCTTGGATAATAGGTGCAAATTCTACGGGTTCAGCAAGCAAATCCACACCGGTTTCCTCTATGATATTCTGACTTGATTGTTGTATACCTGTGCCTACTGATAACATGATCGTAGAGAATGCAATAGCCAATGCTACACCGGTTATGGTGAGGGAGGTTCTGCCGTATCTTTTACGAAGATTTTTTAATGTATTCATGATAGGTTCGAATAGAAATGTCTGGGATAATATAAGAAAGTTATTATTTTAGGTTACATTTTTCTGAGGTAACTTTGCCGGAGAGTAAATTAAAGAGAGCCAAGATATACTATGTAAACTAATGCAAAAAATCGGGGGTGAAAATCTGGACAGAAATGTTTAAATATAATGGGCGGCTATATTAATATTAGCATAAAACCGTAAGACCATAAATATGGTAGGCGGGTATTAGAAGAGTAGGATGTGGATAATATGGGAAAAACAGATGAAATGGATAGCTATATCCAGCATGCTGGATATCTAATTTTGGAGGTGAAATAACGAATCTGAAAAATGCTGCAATTATTATAATAATAGCTAGCCTATTATTTATACTACCAACTTCAGTAGCAGCAGAGACTTCAGATGGAACTTCCACAGAGAATTGTGGCGGCGGTGAACCACAATTCATTCAAGGACCAGTATCTATTATCGATGGTGGCGGCGAACCACAGTTTTACCCAGGATTAATCTATATTATAGACGGCGGCGGTGAACCGCAAGTTGACGGCGGCGGTGAACCACAATTCTATCTTGGACCGGTGACTATTATCGATGGCGGCGGTGAACCTCAGTTTTACCCAGGACCGATCTATATTATAGACGGCGGCGGTGAACCGCAATAATTAAACTTTTCCGAAAAAAAATCAAACGCTCTGGGATCAGGGCAGAAGCAAAATCTCGTTAGCGATAGGCGTCTATCGATTTAGTACTCTCTAGCTATACTCTCTATTTAATCTGACAATACTTAAATCTTCATCTATTTGTTTGACATAGCTTGCGGCAGAGATGGAGACATAGATTTCTTTGGCTTTTTCTAAATAATAACTAGCTTTAGCTAACTCACTTTTTGAACGGTACATTTCTGCAAATTGTCGATAACAATCTGCCAAATGATATGGGATCTTTAGATTCTCCATGAATTCAATGGCTTTTTTAAAATAATATTTTGATTTATCCCATTCTTTATTTTCTTTAAAGATAATTCCAAAATTCATATAGTTAAGAGAAATCATAAATCGTTCTTCGAGTTTCTTAAAGATCTCTAAAGCATTAGTTGCATAGTCCAGAGCCTTTGTAAGTTGTTCGGTTTTCACAAGCGATTCAACAGCATTTGACAGACCATAACCCTTGATCCTAACATCAGATATCTGGTCGGCTAATTCTATACATTTCTCATTATATTCAATATTTTTATTCATTTCCCCCATGTCGTAGAATGTTAGGGCAATGCTCGTATATGCTTTTGCAAGCTCAGGTAAATTTTTAATTCTCTTAAAAATAGAAATCGACTTTTTCTTATGTTCCACCGCTTTATTATAATTTCCCTGTTGATTATAGATTCGACCAAAGGCATTGTGAGCTTTTGCAAGATTTAACAGGTCATAATTTTCTTCTGCAAACTTACGCGAAGTTGAATAATAATCAATAGCATTTTCTAGTTGCCCCTCACGCTCGTACACCGCACCCAAACCATTGTATGCTTCGGCGGATATAAAGAAATCTTGTATTATTTTTGCCATTGATAAACTTTTTTGGAAATAATTTTGTGCTTGTTGCCAATGACCACGCTGTTGGTAGATCCAACCAATATTTAAATATGTTCTGGATTTCTTTTGCGGATCTTTGATCTCATCACAGATCGGGATGATATGTTCATAATATTGCAATGACTTATCCCATTCACCAATATTTTTATTCAATACTCCAAGCTTTGAAAGTACTTCAATCTTTTTTTCTTTATAATGCGTAGTATTTGCGAGTTTATCATCTAAACGACGTAATGAATTTAGGCTGATATTATAAAGATCCAGGGCTTCTTTATTGGCGTAGGACACTAATGCCTTTTCACCACCTTCGATAGAATATGACAGTGCACGATCGAAATCGTAACCATAATAGAAATGGTAAGCCAAATCATATACTACTTCATCGATATTATCAATTTTTTCATCCTCTAAATATTTGGCAATCTTTAAATGTATTAATTTTTTCTTATTATCATTTATCTCATTATAAATAATTTCATGTGTTTTATTATATGTAAACTTCCATGTGATAATCTCCTCTTCTTTAACATCAATAATAAATTTTGCTTCTGTTAATTTACTTAAAATGTTAATTAATTTGCTCTCTGGTATATCGATAATATTTTTTAATAACTCCAAGTCGAACTGATTTCCAATAACAGAAGCATATTCCAGTACATCTTTACATTCGTCATCAAGTCGTTGTACTCGGAGATTAATCAATTCTTTAATGCTCGTGGGTATTAAAATCTCTTCAGGAGAAATGTTGAGAATCAATTTTCCATTTTTAATGGAAAGTGCACCATCTTCAATCAGAGTCCTGAGTACTTCTTTTATAAAGAATGGATTACCCTCAGTCTCATTATCTATCAACTCTGCAAAATCATCGGGGATATTATCTACACCAAGTAGGTCTATTACTATCATTTTAGTATCCCTATGTGTCAAACGCCTGAGTTCTATAGTGTTGTACAGATTCTCTGTTCCCAAACGTGTTATTATCTCTTGAAGTGGATGCACGCCATCTTTTGTATAATTCAGGTCCTCCGGGCGGTACGAACCGATCATAAAAATAGGGTTATTTTTAATATTCCTAGCTAAATAGTGCAGAAGATGTAGTGAGGCAACATCTGCCCAATGAAGATCATCCAGGAACAGTACCAATGGCTTTTTTTTAGATATCTCAATGATAATCCTTAACACAGTTTCAAACATCCGATGCTTGCCTTCTAACAATTGGAAGTCATAGATTTCCGAGGGTTTTCCACCAGCTTCCGTGCTTATCACTTTGGAAATATTCTTGTCGGAAATGGTATCTGTGGATTTTGAGGTTTTGGTTGATTCCGACGCCCCCAAATTGGGGGAATATCTACTTTTTTCCGTGGGAAAAACATCAAAAATGACTCCTGCCGTTGAATTGAATGATGATAATATAGCCGTAGCTTGGTATGGGTGTGTACTCAAGTAACCTTTGAACATATCAATAAATGGTAGATATGGGTCCGTGCCTTCACGATAAATACATTGTCCTTTTAGGAATTTGAAATCAAATGGCGCTTTTTGTTTAGAAAATTCTTCAGCTAGTCTGGTTTTTCCAACTCCCGCCTCACCTAAGATAAATAAAATGCTTCCATATCCTGCTTGCGCCTGTTCCAAACCAAACTTCAATACTTTAAACTCGTCTTCCCGACCGACAAACTTGGCTTCCCAAGTCATAATTACGAATACCCCCCCTTAACCAATAAAAAATAATAAATATTGGCTGGTTATGGGTGATAGTGTATAACAACTTCCATGGTTAAATTAATATATTTATGTTTTTATTGAATAAATAAGTTCCGGTTAACTGGATTTTATATATATGGCTATATAAATTTCCAGTGTTAAAAGGGATGGATTCATATTTTATCAGGAAAAAAGTTTGAATTTAATTTAATGACTATTGGCATTAAATTATCATGATTAGTGATGAGATTTCAATAATAATTTATCCTTTAACCTTTCTAACCCTTCCACATTATTTAAACCCTTCCCGGATTCGTATTGCAATTCCGGTATTGAATGCTTGAATCTCACCGCACGTCAACACCAAGCGACCAATAGCGACTAATGAATCCTCCTCATCAGTAATTAATAATTCATCACCCGGGCGTAATGCAGGGTCACAGCGAAGTACAAATTTAGAAAAAACGTTTTTTCCCTCTCTATTGAATTCCACCGACTCGGAGGTTACTACTACACGTAATCTTGGAGGTTTAAAACCTTTATGAAGCTTAATTGCACCTGATTTCTTAAGTGTAAACAAACCATCACCAGCACGTAAAGATAGGATATGCTCACCATCTGAGATCACATTTCGAATCTTGCCTGTATTTTTTGATTTAACAAATTTTAACTTGTCCGTAAATAATATCTCTGCAGCCCCGGAGCCAAATTGATAATCTGCAATCGCATGAACTCGTGCGGTATCAAGATCGAATTGTTTTTTTTCAGTTGCTATCATTTTTATGGTGGCTAAGGAATTTTTATCTTTCCAGAAAATAAAAAACTCTGACCGAAGCTCATGTGAGTATTGCCTCATAAGTTTGAGTGCGTCCGGTTTCTCGGCTAATTTAACGGCTAACCCTGGGTCCAAAACAGTCTGACCAAATGGATATACACCGTTGAACTCAATTGGCACGGGACCAAATATCGTTTGAAATACAAAATGAGCATCCGTAAGCTTTGAAACCTGGAATATTTCATCTTGAAAATGCTCTTCAAATGATACTGTTCTATTCCCCGGTTCGGGAAAACAGACCACCGATTTCGTCTTCGGTTTGATGTATTGATTTTTTATTCTTTCCTGAAAACGTATAATTTCTGGACGGTTCATGGACTCTGAGCCTACATATAAAAACCGACGCCTACTGATTGGTTCGAACTGCTCTAGATACTCCCGATCTCTATAAACCTCTGGTAGTGAATGTAATAGATGTGGATGTGCTCTTGCACGCTGCTCAACCAATTCAAACAATGTACCCTCAATTATCGCCTGCTTTACAAGCGATAGTTCATTGAAACTGATATACAGATTATGCTTTGCGATCATTTTCCGTCGCACCGAGGCATCCAGGGTGCGTAATTCCGCCACCGTTGTATCAATACACACCGGACAGGTACAGGGTAATAATTCTAGCTGGTTTAACTTTTTTGTACCATTTGGAAAGAGAAATCTGTCATCATCCGCATACTTAATATACGATGCAGAATCGAACGTATCACATCCAAGAGCAACGGCTAATGGAAAAATCATCGGATGGCCCGCACCAAATAAATGAACAGGTCGTGCCGGCGTTAAACCTTTTTTACAAGCAATGATGATCCTGACAAGATCTTTGAATTGATATTCTTCCATAAATGGTACTACGCCACCAATAGGGTGCATTTCGAATGGTAACTTCGACAGTTCATGAGCGCAGTGCTCGCGCAAGTTTGGGTATATACCACCTTGGACCGTGCCGGCTAGTGCTAATGAACCTTTCAATTTAATTGCATTAGCTGCGCGCGCTAAGGTCTCAATTACGTCTTCATGCGCCTCATCATATGTTCTTGTGGTTGAGCCAAAAACATCCAATATTGTGCCGATATCTGGTTTAATCTTTTTTTGGAACTTAATGATTTCTTCGGGTTTAACTGTAACTCGACCATAGGTATACAATTGAAAAGTGCCTGAATCGGTCATTACCGGTCCATCGAAGTCTAATAATCCATGGACTCCTTTTTTAACCGCAGTTTCATGTAAGTTTTTCGATTTGTAAATAATATAAGAATTTGTAATGATCCCCGATGCCCCGAATAATTTTCGCATCTCCGAGGCGGTTAGAACTTGATCGTTTGGGTTAATCACGGGTAATAATGTAGGTGTTTCCAGTTTTCCATGTGGGGTCTCAAGGGTGGCTAACCTAGCCAAACAATCCCTGGACTTAAGCTCAAATTTAATCGACGAGGGTTGGAAGTCAATATTTGCATCATCATCTGCCGAACTAATTTTCTGCATATTATTCAAAACCAAGAAATAGTCTAATGATAAATAATTTTATGTTCTGAAAAATTTCAAAAACACGGGAGGATAAAAAGGAAATGGTAACTATATCGTGGGATAAAATATTAATTCGAATGATTTAATCATCGGTTTCTTCTTCGATTTCTTCTCCGGTTTCTTTTTTCCATTTGTTATACCTATTTCTTCGGTACCATACGATAATAATTATGAACACGATGATACCAATAATAGAACAAATGGTAGGTTCTGGTGGGAAATAAACACCGCGCTCGTAGTAGAACAATGGATACTCCTTTGTGCCAAACCCTTCATAATCCGTCCCCGGTAAAGATAATGATGTGACACGCACAATAATTTCTTGAATTTGGTTCTTCCAAATGGTAAACCTCTGCGGGCTATGGACTCTTATCGTCACGTTTTTGTAGCCCCAGGATGGAACATCTTCCACAGTCGATGATTCGAGCTCAATTGACCAGCCGCCTCTATTTAGGCTATCTTCGTTGATGATCTCAATCATAAAATCGTCAACGTCGTTACCTCTATTACGCACTTCTAATATGAAGTCCAATGAAGAGCCTGGTGAGGTTTCGATCAACGAGTCCATAGAATTTAAGAGAAGGTCCGGGAATGGTAAAACCGTAACTTTTACATGACCTTCTTCTGCTTGCCCGGCTAAATTGGCAGGCGAGGACATCCATTCACCAGTAACTGTGATCGAATGCTCACTAACAGGTGCACGGAAAGGTGCCAAAATCATAAGTATAAAGCTTTCTTCATGTGAGACGAAGTTATTATCTTGGTAAGGGAAAACCACAACAGGTGGTGTGACCATTGCTGACCAGTCATCGTCTTCGATTGATGCGCGTAAAGTTACGAATACTTGTTCAAGATTCTTACCCGGGAAATCAGAAGAAAGAAGTACATTACCATTGAAAGTAATAGATCGTAGGTCACCCGGACCAACCTTTGCTATTTTATTAGCATCTTGACCCTCTTCATAAATCTCGATTGTGACTAGGTTTCTCTGGACTGTTTGTTTTGGCGGGTCCGGCGGTGAAGACGGATTGCTTTCGGCGGATGCGGTGGTTGTGGTGGGTAGAGTGTAGGTTATGGTCAGAACGATAAAAAATATTAAGAAAATTCTACACCCTTTTTTTATCCCAGGCGGATTTATAATCGCTTTACTCATTCAATGCACCAAGATTGCCAGGTTAAAGAGATTTTTATTATTTAAATTTGTATAATTTCCTGCACTATTTAAGATTTGTTGTAACTCATCTTGAAATGACGCTAAAAAGTTTATTTATTCTTCAGTTAAATCCTCATAACTAATTACTTTTAAATAATATTATTTAATACCATTCAAAATGGTTGATAAAAAAACCTCAGAAGATAGGTTGGGGGATAAAGTTAAGTCGTTTTTGGAAATAGATTGGCTCTCTAAGCCATACATATATATTTTTTTCAGTATATTTGTTATTTCTCGACTACCCCTAATTTTACAGGGATTTGGTAATGATACTGATGCTTGGCTTATGGGTACAACGGCACATAAAGTCTGGTTTGAGCATATGTATATCCCCTCTCGTATGCCTGGGTATCCAATACCAGAGATCGGTTATAGCTTATTTATTTCCGGCGGATGGGTTGCAACAAATATATTTACAATGATTATCTCATTATTAGGGACTATACTCTTCGCACATATCGCGAGAAAATCCGATATTCGCTGGAAAGGCTTAATCGTTCTTACTTTTGCTTTCCTACCAACATTATGGGCTAATAGTGCAACAACTATGGACTACATGTGGGCGTTATTATTCATGTTCATCACATGGCTTCTAATTCTAAAAGATAAAACGTACATTGCGGCGCTTTTTTTTGGATTTGCTCTTGCTTCAAGGCTAACTTATATATTCATCATTATCCCATTCATATACCTTATTTGGACTCGAAAACAGGGTATGATGAAAATATTTATTTTTATTTTAATAGCGGGAATTATTTCGTTCCTGATATATTTGCCTATAATTCTTCAAAAAGGTCTATTGTGGTTTAGAGTTTCTGCTACCGATGAATGGTACTACGGAATTTATTATATAAATTGGAGATTTGGTTTAATAGGTGTAGGGTTACTTTGCTTGGCTTTGCTTTTCAAGTTTAAAAAAATTTATTGGACACTAATAAAAGAAAAAGACCAAAAATACATTTTTTTAGCGCTTGGGATTCTTGCGGTGATTATTCCATATTTATGCGCTCCGTACGACGGTGACTATCTCATACCAGTAATACCATTTTTACTTCTTTTCAGTACTAGATTTCTAACTAAACGCATTTTCGTGCTCATATGCATATTGTTACTATCCAACAGTTTCATATCTTTTGGTATAGTTGAGCATTCCGGGACTGTTGGTATGGACATCCATCCGGTGTATTATGGGTTGGTAATTCAAGATTACAAGTGGAGGAGTGAAAGAATTGAATTTTTAGACGAGCTCTATGAAAAACCTCTTCCTGATAGGTCACTAATCGTTGTAGGGTGGTTTGTGCCATTGATAGAGTATTACAATACAACCGGTAAAAATAGCAATTGGGGTAACGATACTATATGGGTAGATTTACTGACACAAGATGAATTAGAATCTTATGTTTCAGAGGGCCGACCGATTTATTATCTACCAACAGTGAGAAATGTTCATCAACGGCTTTTTGGCTATGATTTAGCAGATTATAATGCAACTTATATTCATTAATTTCTCTCGACATCTAACAAATAAGGATTGTTTTTAAAGTACTCTACATTATCATACATCGCTTTGGTAAGTGGTATTCGGGGCATATAACCCAACTCTTTTCTAGCTTTAGAATAGTCACAAATAAGAACTTCTACTTCGGCGGGTCTGAATCTTAACTTGTCTATTTCTATTTTTACGTTTAGCCCATATATATTTGCCGTTAATTTAATCAAATTTTCAATACTAATACCACATCCATGACCTAAATTGTAAGGTTCTGCAATTTTACCTTTTTCAACAGAAAGCAGGTAACCCTGGACCATGTCACGAACATCCGTAAAATCTCTAATAGGTTTTGGATTCCCTATAGTCACAGTATTTTTCTTTTTAACAATATCTCTTGCAATTTGTCTGGCAACCACGGATGTTACAAATTGTAATCCACGACGAGGGCCTGTATGATTAAATGCTCTTGTGATCTTAACTGGTGTACCATAGCATGTATAATGTGTTTTTGCTATTAGTTCGGTTGCAACTTTTGAGGCACCGTACGGTGATTGTGGTCTTAAAGGGTTATTTTCAGTAATAGGTAATTCATCAGGATACACTAAACCATACTCTTCACTTGAACATGCTATCTGTATTGTTTTGACATCAGCACTCGATTTTCTACATGCCCCTAATAATTTTGCCGTGCCAACTATATTAGTCTCATAAGTTTCAATGGGCACCTTAAACGATGTAGGCACAAAACTCTGGGCACCTAAGTGAAATATGACTTCAGGTTCTATATCGTTAAGCACAGTCAAGATTGAGTCAAAATCGGTTAAGTTCCCCTCAATTAACCGGATCCTGTTTATTATATGGGATATATTTCTATACTCTGGTACACTATGTCTCCTTACGAACCCAAAGATTTCGCAACCTAATTCCAATAATTTCTCTGTTACATGACTACCCACAAAACCGCTTACACCTGTAACTAATACTCTTTTTTCTTTCCAGAAGTTAATATTCACCAAATCTTTTTTCATTTCTTTTTTAAAATTTTTAAAGTTGCTAAGATATTTGTCCAGGTTATTAGGGTCAATCAACAAATCTTTTAGTAACTTTTTATCATACATTTTAGAATTTCTATCAACCAAAGTGTCACCTCAATGATTCTTTTACAATCTTATGGATAACTTTTACAATGTACTCCAGATCCTCGCTCGCAAGAAATTGGTGACACCCTATATAAAATCCATGTTTTCCCAGATAATCTGCATTAGGAAGTTTATCCATATACTCCTTCCTCAGATAACTAAACGCAGGTTGTTGAGTAGGGATGCATCCAAACAAAGGACGGGTTTCTATACCGTTTTTTTCGAGTTCAGTTCGTAATAGCTTTCTAGATATCAAATCCGGTTTTTTTATGGCTAATGGATATGCCAGATAACTTACAGTGTCCAGATACGGGGGCAACTGTAGAATATCAGAAAATTCCTCTAAACCTTCATTTAAATATTTGACATTTTCAGCACGTTTCTTTAGGATCCAATCTGCTTTTTTTAATTGTACAATAGCCAATGCTGTTTGAAATTCCATAGCTTTAAAATTGAACCCAATAATATCATGAGTGAACCTTGGATCAAAATCCTCCAAAGAATTATCTTTTTTCGCTAATGGACATTTTCCTTTACTGCGGGTACAGATTGGACAGTCACACATTCTACCATTAGCTTTTATTTTTCTAATAAGTCGAGCTATCTTATTATCATTTGTTG
>CBFDAW010000001.1:0-25148 GCA_965602865.1 uncultured Thermoplasmata archaeon | reverse complement strand
TCCATATCACACCTTTATCATTTGAAATTGCATATTCGATCGTTGATGCATTAACGCCTGAAGTCGCATCTGATATGGTAATTCCGACCTCAACTTCTTCTATTGGTGATACAATGGTAGCTAATGGCAGTGCATTTGAAAATATAACGTTTTCCGAATCATAAGTGAATATATTACCACTACTTGGAATTTCAACATTCGTCACAATATCCGTGCTGCGGGATTGAACTCTATATCGAGCGCCTGAAGTCCATTTTACATAAGTTGAATTATATTCCCATTCTGAATTTCCGTAGGCTAACAACCAGGCTTCTCCAAAAACCCACTTAGACCCCGCCCAATAATAATTATCACTAAGCCTTTTAATAACGATTTCTAATTCAAATAACCCTGAGCCATTTGGAATATCATAAGCCGTACCGGATATAGTTTTCAAACTATTATAGAAACGGTCATTTATAGGCGAGGTTATTGTAGAGTTTGGCGGTTTTGTATCAATCGTAAACTTCCAAACATCACTCCAAGAGCCATTTCCAAGACCATCGTGAGCACAAACACGCCATTGGTAACGATTATCCATTAATGGAGTAACAATATTCCAATTTAGTGTCCCTATCCCCATATGTCTATTGATTATCAATGATTTCCAATCGTCACCTAAGTCATCTACTTGGATAAAATACGTTAATAGATCGCCATTTCTATCAGTCCCAGCTATCCACTTTAATTCAGGTGCCGGATCGTTTATGAAAGAATTATTAGGAGGACTCATTAAATTAATTTTATTAGGTAACAAATTATAACTTTGATTAACCGTAAAATTTTCAAAATGAGAAGTCGACATATTTACTTCTCTATTATCATTTAGAATCTCAATGTCATTGAATTTAACCGTCATAGTAGTAATATTTTCTGTTGCAATAGCGCTTCCGTTATAAATTCTATCTGTAACTAATATCCATTTGATTTGGCCATGAGCATTTGTTTTTGGCGCTATCCCCCCAAAGCCCGAGGTGGCATATATTGTCTTATTATTATCTATTACTTCTAAATCAGTCCCCGGGACTGGAAAATCATTAGTATAGTTAACCTTAATATGAAGATAATTTTTAATAATTAATTTCGAGGTTGGATCATGGACATAAATCGTATCAAAAGATGTATTTATTGCAATATTATTTTTGCAATATCCCATTAATTTAAAGTCATACTTTGAATTTGAAGAAACTGAGCAATTATTGATAATATTGTTATTGGAGTTTTTAAAGATGTAGATGCCACTATCATTGTTCAAATTGCAAGTATTATTGGTGATTACGTTATCTATAGAGTCTCTACCAATGACGATTCCATGCTCACCGTTTGAGGTGGCGTTATTATTGAATACAACATTGTTATTACAATTTATCCAAAGTATAATCCCATCATCTCCGTTCGAGTTGGCGATGTTATTGGCTATGAGGTTCTCATTACAAGCATCATGAAGGTTAATCCCATGATAGGGTAAGTTTGAGTTGGCAATATTACCGGTTATGGTATTTTTGTTACAGTCTGAGATAAGGATGATTCCAACTTGGCTTTTATTGGCGATATTATTGATTATGATATTGTCATTAGAGCTTGATAAGAGGAAGATTCCATTCATGTGATTCGAGTTGGCAATGTTATTCGAAATGGTGTTGTTAGAGCTTGATATAAAAAAAATCCCATAATAAATATTCGAGTTGCAGGTGTTGTTTGAAATTATATTACCATTTGAATTATTCAAATATATTCCATAATGATTATTGATTATCCTATTGTTTTCCACGATTCCATTTTTTACATTTTTGAAAAATATTCCGTTTTTTTGAGGGGAGCCCATTGAACCATTATACACATAACAATTTCTTATTATAAAATAAACATTAGTATTTTTAATCTGTTTGTTGCATTTATATCCCAGTTCTCTATTATATACGGATTGTTTTTTATTCCGCCCCCACTCACCACACCATTTGCCTTCGTAAATTGACTGTTGCCATTGATGCAAATAGTATCATGTGGCTTTAATGATGACGGGGCACTCAAATCGCTAATAGCATAGGGAAGTGGTAAAATTGGAAATATTGTTAGAATAATGATCATCGCTAACAATATAGATATTTGCCTCTCTCCCAATTTCATATTATATTAATTGGCTGGGCACTATATATTATTATTGGCTTAAATAGAGAATTCCATCAGTCAATGAACTGATGGAATTCTCTGTTTAAATAAAGGTGTGGCTGAAAATCCAAAGTTATTATAACGTTTCCGCTAGAAGATGGGCGCTTCCTGCCAGGATCTCAAATTTATAATTTATTTTTATATCGTTTATACCATCACTGTTATAATCTTTGTATATCCAGATATTATCTCCGGCGTTTATTTTATTATCCGAGTTCTGATCGACAATGGCGACATAGCAATTCTCATAATCGTTCAGGTCAGAGTTACCGGTTACTATATTACTCGTAGAATTATCGATAACCGGAGTGGTCCCTGATGCAATCGGATAGATCGTGGATTTACCTCGGGTTATTGAGGATGGGTTTGATTCACTAATATCCACACCATAAAATACGGTATTTGATGTATCTATTATCTGGAACTTTGTATCTTCTATATTTATCGTACCGCCGCTAACACTCACAATCTCAACTAGCCAATAAGTGGTTTTTTCCGTGGTAATCGCGCTCATTGAGCTGTTTCTATTAATCCGCGGGTCAACCTGCCCTATTGAGGCATATAACACACTTGCTAACACCACAGTAATCGCCACCATTAAAATAACGGCTATTACCGGAGACACACCTTTTTCGTCATCCTTTCGGAGCTTTCTAATTTTCATGGTTCGGTCCTCCATTATTTATATCTTAAACTAGGTGGAGTCCTTGTATAAATATCCAGTCACAACATGTAAACTACATGTAGGAATTGAAAGAATTAAAATTAAAGAAAATCAACTTTACCGATTTTCAAAAATCCCTTTGATTTTCTCGACCTCGCGTTTCGCACCCAAGGCTGTATACAGTTCCAGTGCGGTATCGAGATATTTTTTACTCTTATGCTTATCAGAATTCTTGTACAAAATTCCAAGGTTACAATTCACCTCGGCAATCTGCCACTTGAACCCCAGGTCCTCGGATAATGATAGGCTCTTGTGATAGAACTCTTCAGCGGTTTGTATATCTTCCTTTAGGCGATATGCTTCGCCAAGATTATCATACAAAATCGCAATAGTTTGCTTATCACCCAATTCCATGGAAATTCCCAGGCTTTTATTGTACGAATCTATTGCTTCATCGAACTTATGTTTCTCCCAATAAATAATGCCCAGATTATTATAAGTTCTGGCGATCCCCTTTTTATCACCCAGTTTTTTTGCTAGCCCCAGGCTTTTAATGTTTAAATCAATGGCTAGGTCCAGGTCACCATTCCCCCAATGGATCAGAGCAAGGTTACTATTCAGTTTCGAACAATTTTGGTCATCGAGTTCAGCTTCTGCAAGATCTAATCCTTGTTTATAATATTTCATCGCCCTTTTCCAATCACCTTTTCGATAATAAATAACACCAATGGCATTATTAGCTCTGGCAATACCACAATTATTTTCCAGGGATCTACTAATTTGTAAACTATCTTGATAACATCTCATTGCCTTATCCCATTCACCATTTATGGTTAGGATTAAACCATTATGTATCAACAATTCCGCCCAGGTGTTCTTTGAGACCCGATCCGGTTTTAATTCGATTAATATCTTGATTAATTCCTCGGTATAGCCTTTGCTAATTAGCGCCTCTCCGTGCTCAATCAGTAATCGTCCCGCTTCCTCGTATTTACCAGCATGTAAATAATGATATTGAGCTTCGATAGAATCATGCGCGGTTATTGCTAAATCCTCAGCGGTTGAGTGGTTACTAACCATCAACTCTGATGAGTGATATTTTGCTGCCTCGGTGTGATATCGAATTCTTTGTTGTGGTGTTAATCGTCGATAGAAAAATTCTTTGATTAATTCATGCAAGTCATATCCTGATTTTGTTTCATGGATCAGTGATTTAAATACCAATTTATCGATACATTCATAATCGATCTCACTATCTATAAAATACGCATCTGGTTGTACGGGATAGCGAAATACTGAGACCATCTCTAACAATTTTTTCTCCGCGGCACTAAGCCCTAAAAATATTTCCTCTCGGATATATTTATTAATATCATGATGTTCCTTGAATAACTCATTCAAATCCAGTTTAATAGTCTTTTTGCCACCCTTTGAAGAAATATGGATCCCTATTAGTTCAAGAGTGAGAGGATGACCTGCAGTAAATTTATAAATCTTTTCAAATTCGGATTCCTCGATTTTATCTGAGTTCAATAATTGTTTACTTTCGATAGAGCCAAGACCATTTAATTCTAACTCCGCCACCAATTTCTTAATTGCCACCTGTCGGCGGTCATAAAAAGTTACTCTATTTCGAGTTAAAATCACTATTTTGATGTTGGAAAATGTTTTCTTTTTTATTAATTCCACGAAGATGGAAAATAGTTGCTCGATATCTTTATTACTCTTTTGAAAATCATCAAACACCATCAGAATATTTTGAGATTGCATGTCGAGTTCGATAATTTTCATAATTTCGGATAGTTCGATGGTTGGTTGATTTTGCAAATAAAATCCTAATTTTCTCCGACCTAATTGAGATAAAAACTCCCCAAAATCACTTAAGGTACCTCTAAGTGTATCCCACTCGTGGAATCGAAACCAAAATAAATTCGTACTGCTTTTTTGTGAATACTCATTAACTACCCTAGCCGCCAAGGTGGTCTTTCCAATGCCCGGGATACCAAGGATCACTATAATCCGTGGCAGCTCGGCGTCTATCCAAGTCTTTATTCTTTTAACCTCATCACTCCTACCAACAAATCGAGTGGGTTGAGTCATATTGTCAATAAAATTTATAGACTTGATTTGCTGCTGCTCAGTAACTTTTATATCATCATCTATTTCAAATTGCACTATTGCCTTTGAATTAATTGTATTATCCTTTGAGATTAGATTGAATAATTGTAACAGTGGAACCCGAGTGGATAACTGTTTGTTAACCTCGGATAATTTCATTCTTTTAGTATCTCCCTGAATTTCTATTAACCCAACAGACCTTTGCTCCACATTATTACGCAGTTTGATTGCATAGTCCATACCACTACCGGTTAGAAAATAAATCTTACGCTTACGCACCATATTTGGAATATGAGCGATTTTCTCGTCCACAAAGCCTTTGATTTTTAAGCCTTTAATTACATAAGAGACATGACTGCGTCTAATGCCAATTGCTTCGGCTATACCGGGTTGGGTAATATTATATGGAACTTCAAATTCATCTCGATATGAAGAATAATGAAGTAGATGGAGTAAAATTCCATCTTCAATCGTGAGTTTAAATTGT
Source organism: uncultured Thermoplasmata archaeon (assembly GCA_965602865.1). Taxonomy (GTDB): domain Archaea; phylum Thermoplasmatota; class Penumbrarchaeia; order JAEHCK01; family JAEHCK01; genus CBFDAW01. The sequence continues at coordinate 19,671 of CBFDAW010000001.1, read as the reverse complement.
CCAAGCGCCATATTTTATCACATAAGTTAAATTGTTATGCAAATTCATCCCGGTTATTAAGAAAAGGAAGTATAGAAATCGACCCCTTGTTGTGTAAATCTACCATTTATACAATATCTCGGAATTTAAATATTTTTCTATAAAAAGAACATGTTTCTTGATTCACCTATCATGTTTACATATTAGAAATAAGCGTTAGATAGACACTTTATTCATTTTAATTGATTTATATCTACCTGAATATCCCTAATAATTCTATTTTCCCTTCCTATCATGCGCTTTTAAGGAAGGTCGTAACTTTTCGGCGCCTTTGCCTTTGTGATTCAGCCCGCGACCACGGCGACCGGCAGAAGTTAGACCGCGATAGACCCTGCCTTTATGCTGGGGTTCGCAAATCCAGTTTATTTTCGGGTCGTTAATAATCGTTGGATGATACGGATCAACAAGAATTACTTCGTAGTACTTATGTTTCCCGTCTTCACCTACCCAATAAGAGTTCAATACCTCAAGATTGGGGTATCGCTTAGCAGTGCGCTCTTCAGCTATCCGTTGGATACTTTTAGCCATGGTGAGCTTTTTTGTTCCCATACGTTTTGCTCTACGACCGCTTCTAATTGTGGGTTTTCGTAAGCCGCCACGGCGCACCCGGGCGCGTACTATTACATACCCAGTTTTTGCTTTATATCCCAAGCTTCGCGCACGATCCAGCCTAGTGGGGCGCTCTACTCGTTCAAAAGACTTGCTTTTTCGCCATTCGATTTTTCGTTCCCAGTTTAATTCACCCAGCTCGCCGTCGCCCGGACGTTTCCAGGCATCACCTATATACTTATACATACTTTTTACCATTATCTCACCTCATTCCATGGATTCATCCTAATAATGTTTTTGGACACATCTCCACATCTTTGCTTGGTGATTAGAGTAACCACGCAATGAAATTCTACGATTTAAAGTTTACCACAATTTATCAAATATTATTCGCCACAAACCATTTACCATATTCTCGTGCTTTTTCTATGATCTCGGCGTGTTTCAGTCGCATCTCTGAAAGCTCTGTATCGGTCACTTTACCTATCACCTTCGCGGGCACGCCCATGACCTTGGATCGTGGTGGTATGGTGGTATTGGGCGGCACAAGTGTTCCCGCCGAAATCACCGACTCCTCACCGATTTTTGCACCATCCAGTATATTCGCACTTATCCCGATCAATACATCCTTTTTAACTTGGCTCCCGTGAAGTGTTACACCATGACTGACCAATACATTCTCTCCAATGTCCACCGGATACCCACGGGGGGCTTCGATAAAACTTCTATCAAGTATTGCGGCAGCTCTGCCTATCTCCACATGATCATCATCCGCGCGTATGATCACACCGGGCCAAAGTGAAACACCGGTATGAATGGTTACATCACCAATTACAATGGCATAAGGATTTATATATGCACCACTTTCTATTTTCGGTCTTTTATGTTTATACGAGATTATATTCTCCATATTTGCCGCCTTTTCAAATTACGGTTCTATAGAAGATTTGTGGAATTATGCAATATTAATAAATAAATACCTATCCCGGCTATCTGGAGAAGGATATTACTTATTTAGTATTAATTATTATAGAAACATTATGAAAACCACATATTTTTTACCTTAATAAATTACTAAGATAATACTTTGAGTAATCTAATATTTTAAGTATCAATAACTTATTACATATTTCTATAATTTAGGAAATGGTTTGGAAATTAACCCATGTGAGGATTTATATATTATGTCAGAAAATAAGAATAAAAAATCCAAGAAGGACAGAACGCAAGCCAAGAAAAATATAAAACCGGATGCACCCGATTTGGTAATAGCCAAGTCCGATGACCTTCGTGAAGTTGTTACAGAAACAGTTACGAAATTGCTAGCTGAAGATGTTCTGGAAATGGACGATGACGGGGTGATCGACATTAAAAAGAAAAAAAAAGAAAAATAATAAATAACCGTTTAATCTGCCTGTAGAGTCTTTTTTCTGAAACGTTTTCTGAATAAAAATTTCCAGTTACCTATTCCGTCCCCCCAGGTATCGAGTTTTATATCGCCGATCCGTATACGATATTCTACGGGAATCTCCTTTGCTTTGATTTCTTTATTTTTAAAAGCCTCGATTTTGATCTCCTCGGATAACGGCATACCGTCTGAGGTGACACGTAGCTTATCCAGGATCTTACGTTTGAAGACCCACATTCCTGATTGCGAGTCTTTGATCTTCATACCGAATAATATATTTGTGGTCTTTGCCAGGACCCAATTACCAAGCCTGTGTTTTGCTGTCATTGCTTCTTTTTTTAGTGTGCTTAATCTATCGCAAGTAATAAAGTCCAGACCATCATCGAGCAGCATTCGAACCACTCGCGGGATATCATCCGCGGGATATGTGGTGTCGCCGTCAAGAGTTACTATTATATCCCCCTTTGCTTTTTTAAACCCGGTTTTATATGCTCTTCCATAACCTTTGCGTTTCTCCAGGATGACCTTTGCACCTTTTTTACGCACGATCTCTACGGTGCGATCTTTTGATAGACCATCTATGATCATTATTTCAAGATCGGCAAAATCTTTAGGTATCTCATCAAGGGTTTGACCGATTGATTTTTCCTCGTTTAATGTGGGGATGATTACGGTTACTTTTGGTTTTTTTGTTTTATTTCGGGTTTTAATCGACGATTTACTTGAATTTTTGGTCAAGGTCTCACCGAGTATGATTGAGTTTATGATTCCAAATATAATGATTGCTATTAAATGTTATTACGCTTGGTATGCTTGGAAATATATTCATAATTTTTTTTCATTAATATTAGTATTATATTACAACCAATACCAACGGAGTTCGCCGCGATAATTGCATGATCATTTTGGGTTATACCGTATAATAGCCATAACAGCATACCAAACGCAAGTACCAATGGCATAAAATATGAAATATCGTCCAATTTTTTAGTTCGATAACCTTTGACCAATTGAGGTATGAAACCCATTGACGTAATTCCACCTGCTAAAAATCCTAACCAAACTATATCCATGAAAACAGGATATCAGAATAATGCTTAAATGTTATTACCGGTTAAGAAGTTATAAGATAATAACTAATGTTTATAATGCTTTATTTTTATTGTAAACCCATTTTAAATGGTGTTAAAAAAGTGGCTCTTCTTTAGAATTGGTGCAGAGTTAAAGTATTCTGGGCTTAGTTAATCAAAATAAATGTTTATTTAGGTGTAAGGTGAGAGTACGCTCACTTCGGTCGCTCGCTTGAGATGAGAGGGAGAAATATAAAGTTTAAACTCAAAATCCCAAATCAGGAATCATTAAAAAATCTATAAGGTTAATTTTTTAGTTATAATCTTCCAATAGGTTTAAAATTAACCTACCAGTATATTAATAAATCTTTTTCTATATAATTTCAACATACTGTAAGGTTAATTTTTTTAGTTATAATTATCCATCAGAAGGAAAATTTTCCTGCCAGAAAATTGTAAGAAATTATTAATAATAAAATATAAAATTTTCTGCCCCAAGAAAACACCCAAATTAAAATCCAAATATTAGCACAAAAATAAGATTAATAAATATTGGATTCTTATTTTTGTTGTAGCTTAGAATTCTTTTAACGATGATCATGATTAAAATCAGAATTCTAACCCCCAAACTTAAAATCCAAAATTTGAGTTTGGATTTTGGATTTAGATATTGGATTTGGTATTTCTCATACGATTACCCATCCTCCCCATAAGCGCTAACTTAAGTATTTTTTAAGATAAAAATGAAAAAAATTCTAAATCCGAAATTCTAAATCTTAAACAAATACTAATTCCTAAATTCCAAACTACAGTAAGAAAAACTAGTTTGGGGCATTCTTATTTCGGATTTGTTTAGAGTTTAGAGATTCGAATTTCGTACTTAATGTCTATCACTTTATTTGAAATTCTGCTTGAGATTAATCTTTTTACGTAATATTTTTATTATTAAGTTAGCGCATATGCCCATCCTCCCTCATACCTCTATGGACTCTCGACTAATCATCATCAGCTCATCCCCGACTCTCGACTAATCAGCATAAATTAATTCTATTCTAAATAATGTAATAATAATTTTTTTGCATCTGAATTGAGCTTTGTCTCCAGTTTTTCAAGCCTGGCTTCGATTTGTTCAATTGTTGGCTTGGTCTTTAAAAAGATCGGATAATAACTTTCCGTGCCTTCTATTTGTAATATTGCGATCTCATCCTCATTGGAAATATCTAACTTTTCCACTCCACTATGGAAATTTACAAAAGGTTTGAGTTTTTCAGTGATATTTTTATACTTGGCTACTGTTATTATTTTTGCTATGTATACCATCTAGCAACCTCATTATACTATATTAGTGGTTATAAATAAATAGTAATAAAAATAAAAAAGAGGGTTGGAGAGTTCAAAGATTAACCGGTATATAATGAGTGTCCAGCCCTAATTTGTTATTATCAATTCCAAATGCCATACCGTAGAGTTGTGAAAGATGTAATACCGGTAAATTATATCCCTCGCCCAGGTCTTTCTGACCTCGGTCATACTGTAAATGACAAAATGGACATACATTCAGAATGCAATTTGCTTCGGTTTTCTTGATATTGTCCAATTTGTCTTTTGTAATATCCAACGCCATCTCAGGTACTCTTGCTCGAGCCCCACCACCGGCGCCACAGCACATATTTTTATCCTTATATTCTATGTTTACGGCACCTACTGCTTCGGTAAGCTCTTCCAGTAACTTTGGTCGTTCGGGATCGTCCAGATTCTTAAATTTACTGGGTTTTAAAAAGTGACAGCCGTAATGTATTGCAGCATTAATATGATCCATCTCTTTTTTCACCTTACTTTTAATAGCTTCTACACCGATGTCATTGTAAAATACATCTGCAAAATGGCGGACATTTACTTTAGCTTTATATTCCATTCCAATCTCGCCCAGGGATTTATTGATAATTTCAAGTTTCTCCGGGTCATCTTTAAGAATATGTGCTGCATCGAATAATGATCCATAACATCCGTTACAGATAACGATAATATCCAAATTCTTCTCCTCGGCTACAGCTAAATTACGTGACGCCAAGGTCAACCATGTATTTTGATCGAACGAGCGTGTAACACCAGGTGCGGGGCAGCATGAAAATGAATCTACATCTTCGAATTCTACGCCCAGTTCCTTAAACACATATCTCGTAGCGCTCTCTATACCGGGATATCGCATCGGCATAATACAACCTAAAAAGAATCCAAAAGCCATGTTATTCACCACCTTTCCCAATTAAGTTATCGAATTGACAGATTCGAACTAGTTTATCAAAGTCGCCTTTTGCTTTCTCATTTGTTAGAACAGTATCGGGTTTTACTTTTAAACCCATCTTCTCGCGCACTGCCTGGTACTCTTCACTTAAGGGCACCATATGACCGGTCTTGACTAATAATCCAGCCACCTTTTTATGTGCCTCTCCCATATACCCCGCCTGGACGGCTAGGTTCCTGAGTAAAAAGATAATATCCGGTATCTCCACACCTCGTGGACAGCGTTCATAACAAGTATAACATGTTGTGCACATCCACAGATCGTCCGAGGGTAAAATCTGATCCTTTAAACCCAACTGGGCTCGACGTACCACCTTTCGTGTCCTGAACGCGGTAAAACGACCAGACGCACAACTTCCTGTACAGGTACCACATTGAAAGCATAGATTCAATGTCGAGGCACCTTTCTCAACAAGCATTCCTGAAAACTCAGGGTCTGGTGTTACAGGTTCGCCTTCGAGCTCCGAAGACGGGGCTTCGGGTTGTGCCGATGCGTCGGGTGGTGCGGCTCCAGCTTCAGATTGACTAGCTACCTCTGCTGGTGCTGGGGCACTCGGTGGCGCTGGTGGGGCACCTTCTGATTCCGTATTTGGTTGCTCACTTTCTTCCGGCATATTTTTCACCTCTAAAATTTTTAAATTATTTTTACGGGTTCTCAAATTGGTCTGGTATTGTGCTTTGTTAAAGCATAAAAGGTATCTTGACTATATAGTATTATCGTTGAATTACCTTTTACGGTAATACTCAGAACGCCATTATTTACCATTCACTTATAATTTTCATAGAATTAACCTTTCATACTAAACATTTTAATATTGATATATTTTTTAGGAGTCGCAAATAGATAAAAAAAAATACCCTAATTTATGGAGGGTATACCCTGAAACGCAGAAGATTAAAAAAAAGTCCTAAAAAGTTTTTAGATAAATATAGACAGCCACATCTAGAGATCTTTGATGTATCCAATTACGATGATGAGATAAATACTATTAAACCCGGTGACTGTATGAAATTTCTGCGAAATTTAAAAAAATTACGCAAGAAAATCAAATCTGGGTCAATTATTTTTCATAATGATACCGATGGATTGCTCAGTGGTATTATTGCACGAAACCTGCTAAAAATCTTTGATTATGAAGTGGACCCAAAAGATATGCAGGCAATTTCGCATATGGGACTTCCATCAATAAAACACGAAAGCGATAAACTCTATTTTTATGTAGATATTCAGCCAAAACAATTGGATAATAACACATTCTGTGTAGACCATCATTTATTCAAAGGAAAATCTTTCGAGTTTTCCAGCAACAATTTAATCTATTCACCAGAAAATATAGAGCGAGAATTTCCCACCACCAGTGCATTGTTGGTGATCTATTTACAATATGTTCATACAGGTGGTTTGTTATCATATGCCGAATATATTAATGAAAAGATCTGGGCAAAGGAAGAATCTACCAAACTTTTTGTATTGCTTTGTGCAGTTGCAGATAACCTTTGGATGCTATCAAAATATTCCGGAATACTTAAACTTCGAGATTGGATCCAGGAATTGAAATTGACAGAACGTAAATTGATTAAACTTTCAATGGCAATTTCTGTGTTACTGGGTATAGAAAATGAATGTGACCGTATCGTCACATTATTCACAGAGAATCCTATTGAATTCATGAATGAAAGATTTCTAGAGCGTTCAGTCGAGAGTTTTTCGGTACAGATTGATAATCTTTATAAATTCGGGCGAACATTAGAGTCAGAGTGCGAAAAATTCATTGAAGAGAGTAATGATGAAGTCACTAAAGAAATAGAGCGATTGGAGAACCAGATCAAGCGTGAAAAGGATACCATTGCAAAATATCGAAAGGCTATGCCCATTGGCCTTAGACATAATACGAAAGCAATAATGGAGATGCTAGAAACCGTTGGTGATCGTGATAAGCCGAAATGGAAGCAGATAGAATTTTATGGGAGCGAAATAGATCGGCTCCAGACTAGCATTGTGAATCTTGAAAATAGACTGGAATATTATCAAGAGAAAATGGAAATGATCTCTCCAGACATGATTCCTGGTATCTGTTTGTTTATAACGAGACAGAATTCAGACCAGGTAAAAGGTATTTTGTCTTCGTTATTATATTACTTTGGCTTTCGAAATATTGTAATCGAAGAGTTTGAACATAATTCGGTCTGGGGTGCACGCGGCTTTTCTCAAGAAGATCTGGAGAGCGAACTTACAACCTTGGTCTTTGATAAACGCATGTTAGAAACCTATCGTACTATAGAAGATGTGTCTAAGGATCTGCCTAAGACCTATCAGCGTTCATTGAATATTTCCCAAAACGTTACTCTCGAGGTACGTTACCTTGGGGGCATGGGTGGCCGTGGGAAGATATATGGTGGGGATATTAAGGGCAAAGTACCGCTATTATTCGCATTTTTTGAATCGCAAACCGTTGAGGCAATCCAAAAAAAGTTGCATGAACTAATTAAACATGGCCAGTTAAGTAAAGCCCTAAAGGGGTTGACAGAAGGAGAATCAGAGGTGCCAACTGCGCATGCATTACGGTCGAAATTTAAAGCCAAGAACTGGGTCACTGTTCAAGTGATAGGCGGTTCGGCAAGCGGTGACATTTTACGGGGAGATTTGGGGATGGTTATTGCCTGGCTCGCCGGTAAAAGTAAAGAACTAACTATCCCTACCAATCAGGTAGAGAAATTAATATAATTTTTATACATTAAGGACAATAAATATTGCTCCTTTCAAAACTTAGTCAGTAATTATAATAATTATACAAAACAGTTATATAGTCGGAGTGATAATTTTATCTCGTTCATTTATATTTTCAAATATATGGCGCTGGAATATTCGATAATTGTCCTATAAAGTATATATATACTTAATTCGATATACAGGTTAAATAGATGTAAAATTTAAACCTAAAATAGGTGAGATTAATGAGAATGAATAGAATTAAAATACCGGTTTTCATAGGATTAATGTTACTTATAACAGCATTTACTAGTCTTGCGCTAGCTGAAGGTTCACAGGAAGAAGAAAGTTTTTTATTTAGCGATCCTGACGGCGATGGCATTCTCACTTGGGAGGAGTTTGTCAGAGGGTCGGACCCTTATAACTCAGACTCGGATAATGATGGTCTCCCGGATGATTGGGAATTTGACTTCTTTGATTTTGGTTTGAACCCCGGTGATTCGTCAGATGCTCATGAAGATATAGATTATTACCCGCCCTATAATACATCTAAGAGTGAAAGTGAAGCGAGCTTTGAAGCAATTAAAACCTATACTCAGGGTGACATGGTATGGCCATCAAATCCGACTATCAGATTCATAGATAAAGTATTCGATGAGGATGGAACACATTATGATAACTATGAGGAATATTACCGACCATACACTGCCGAGGATGGGGCCATTAAAATCATGAAGACTTATCCCAATGACCCGGACTGCGATGATGACGATATTCTTGACCCTGATGATTTTGAACCGTTTAATTACGCAAATGATGGAACGGGTGTAGGCGGTGTAGATTCACCTGTGATTAATAAGAATAAAGACTTAGACTCGGAACCAATAAAAATTCAGGAAAATAACAAAGAAATCGATATAATTGTCGAACTCTCGGGTGAAGCGCCGGATCCGGTTTTTGTTTTCGATATAGATGTCCTAGAACCCAACCAGCAACCACCAGCAGAGAATAAGGATTATGCGGCAGACATTGACAATGATGGAATTTAATCTAACATATCAATAATAATTTGGCATTAGCGGCATCAATTTATTCTTTTTTTTATAATTTCGAGCCGAAAAAATATAAATACTGTACACACCTACAGGGGGATGCAAAATTTATGCTGAGGAGGCGAAATAGTGGCTTCTAAGAGTTCATCACGCGCTGCAGCACGGAAAGTTAAGGATAGATGGCGAGCAAAAAATTGGTATCGAGTAATGGCACCGGATATGTTCGAGGCAGTTCAGATTGGTGAAACCCCGGCGGATGACCCGAATAAGGTCATCGGGCGAATGATGGACGTTACCCTTCAACAGTTGACTGGTGATTTCTCTAAAATGCATATTAAACTTAATTTTAGGATCGATTCGATTAAAGGTTCGGATGCTTTTTCGAATTTTATAGGTCATAATTTAACGAGCGACTATATTCGGCGTTTAACGCGCCGAAAACGGTCAAAAACCGATGGAGTGTTTGATGTACTAACAAAAGACGGTTTTACGCTCCGGATCAAGCCAATGGCAGTGACGGAAAAACGTATCCAAACCTCACAACAACATGCGATTCGGATTATTATGAAAAATGTAATTGAAAAACAAGCAAAAGATAAATTGGTGAGTGAATTGATCCGAGAAATGTTGTCCGGTGAGATCTCTTCGTTAATCTTTAAACAATGCAAACCTATCTATCCGATTAAACGAGTAGAAATCCGCAGATCAGAAATACGAGGAGTACCAGAAAGGGGACCTGAGATGATGGTTGCTGCTGAGGAGACTACGATAGCGCCGGCATCGGCATCGGAAGAAACAAAAGGAGAAGAAGCCGTATTGGAACCCGAAATAAAGGAGGACGCCGGTGAGACGAAACCAAGTACTACCAAAACCAAAAAAAGTGCTACAAAAATAAAAAAAAGTACTACGAAACCTAAAAAGAGTGCCACAAATAGTAAATCAGTAACAGAAAAAAAACCTGAATAATTTTCTTAACATTTCCGTAACTCTTAAATCTCTTCACATGGTAACTAAAAACATGAATAAGATTATGGCTTGGTTTAGGATCGTTCGACCGCCTATTGTTTTCATAAGTATTTTTGGTGCTTGTGTAGGTGCATTAAATGTAACATTAGGTCAGGGGGTGGCGCTAGACCAAACAGCTTTTTTATTATCATTAATAGCCGCGGGTTTACTTGCGGCGGGACTTATGGTACATAACGATTACACCGACTTGGAATCGGACCGTGTGAATCGGCCGGATAAACCACTTCCGGCAGGTGTGATCTCACCTAAAACCGCACGCCTAATGGGGATCGTACTAATGGGTGCAGCGGTCGTGCTTAGTTTTTGTACCACTTTGGCTTTAAACTCAAATGGCGCGTTATTGCCATTTGGGTTAAACCTTTACTGCGGGTTATTAACATTAGTCGTAATGGTAGTGGGAATACTATACAATCACTCGGGGAAATATACAGGTTTGTTTGGACATGTTCTAGTGGCATTTGGTGTAGGTGTTATACCATATTGGGGAGCCATTGCCGTAAAGCCAACAGACCTGGTCTCCATGTTACCGCTTGCCTTTGCTATTGGTATCATGGAAGTTGGTAGAGAGATTATGGTTTGTGCCGGGGATATAAAAGGAGATATAAAAGCGGGTTATCGAACCACACCGGTTCGGTTGGGTCGACTGCGGTCCATGTTCGTGGTCTTACCATTTTATTTTGGATTCGTCTTAATATTTCCGATTTCCTATTTCGGGTGGTTCGGCTTTCCGATCATTTTTGGCGATCTATATCTATGGGGTGCTGTAGTTTTCGAATCAATATTGATAATAACCTGGGTTGATACTTACCGTGTGGTGCTGAAAGGTGATGATTCTACCAGTTGGCGCGCTTTCGAGCGCAATATCCGCACAGGGACACGGCTCGGGGTGATACTATTTCAAATAATTTTATTCTTGGAAGCCTTTTATTAATAAATGAATAAAGATGTTTTGGTATTGCTTAACTAGTTGTCTACTTTGAGGGGTGCACTTCATTTATTTTATCTAATACCAATCATATGAGAGTATTCCCAGCCCGGGTCTTTTTTACGTTTATCTTTCTTATCTTTAGATTCTTCCTCTTCTTCGCTGGCGAGCTCCTCCAGCTCCTCTTCAAGTTCTACCTCATCAATAGCATCCACTTCCATCCCGGTAACTTCCGTAGGTTCTGGCTCGAGCTCAGCTAATGGTTCTTCACTTACCACCTCGACTTCGGCAACTTCGATTTCGGCTAACTCATCTTCATCGACCATAGGTTCCACGGTATCCGGCTCATCCATCTCGGCTAACGTTTCATATTCCTCATCAACCGACACTTGATCTTCTTCTTCCTCTTCAGCACCGGCGGTAATCTTGGGTTTAGTCTTGGACACGGGCAGCCAGCGACCGGAGATTAGATTACCTAACCCTGACGTAACTTTTTTCCCAAGCCGTTGTTTACCACCACGATGACGAACGCGAGGTGACTTGTCATCGGTTTCCTCAGCTTCTATTTCTTCTTGAGCGGTTACCTCAGATTCCGTGCCTTCTTCGTTTTCTTCAGCTTCAAGCTCTTTAACCTCGGCATCTTCATGAATCTCACCCTTTTCTTCACCCACTATCTTAAACTTTACCTCCTTCGTCGATTCCCCAGGCTTACTTTTAACCTTCTCGAGTGCTTTTTGCTTTTCCTTTTCTGAGCCTTTAACTTTTTCTGCTCCTTTTCCGGATTTCTTGGATTTAGATTTAGGTTTAGCCTGATCTTTATCCTTCTCTTGATCTTTAACAGCCTTTTGTTTACTCGGAGCCAGTACTAGAAAGATTATTAATATTATGCCAATAATGAAAATTAAAGCAATTAAAAGAGAGTAATCCTCCTCTACTCCTGGTTTTTTGGTAACAGTAATAGTCCTATAATTTGCATTGTTCTCATAATCGATCTCTTCGAAATCGTGTTCAGGATTTGCATCGACATAAATAGTATGCTCTTTTCCTCCACCGCGGGCAATCCAATGAACCGAGATGTCAATGTCACGCCCTGTGGGGATTTCTTCAGTTACAATATATTGCTCGAACCGATCCCCGCCGGAGTTGGGGTCACCATCATAAAAATCTACGGTGAACGAGTCGGTAATATCCACATTGCCAATATTATCAATAGTAATTGAGATCGTAATTTTGTCGCCATCGTATGGCCGTGTATTGGAGAACTTGGGCTCTTCAATTAGTGCCAGGTCAGCATTGAACTCAAGTTGCATTGTATTAATATTGTTCTCTTTACTTATTTCGATTAAATGTTCATATGGATCGAGCTCGAATTCAATTAAATATTTACCTGTACTTGAAGGTGTCCAGTTGAAGATTAATCGCATCTGCCCACCAGCGGTGAGATTGTACACTTGTCTTGTGTCTTGTATCGAACTTCGCACTCTAAACTCTACAATGAACATATTTGCATTAGCCGTACCCATGTTCTGGATCGTTGTGGTGAATGTAATAGTGGTGGACAAGCTTGGCTGGGGCGGGGTCATTGTAATATTACCGGAAAAATTCAGATCCGGTCTTAAGATATTCACGATTAGAATCTTTGAGGTATTACCTTGGTTATCAATGGAACCTATATTAAGATTAAAACTATGCTCTCCAGCAGCTACATTTTCGTTACAGGTTAATATAATTTCAATCTCTTTTTCCTCCCCCAGTAGCAGATCAACACTAGTATTGAAGCTAGCCACCCAATCCGTGGGTGTGGAGAGTTTTATATTTACTGTGTCATCCTTATTACCATCATTACTGATTTTAACACCGAGGTTTACTGTTTGATTCTTTATTGGATCCAGAGCGATTATTGGGCTATCTATATTGATGCTAAATTCATATAATCGAGCGACCGTGGTGGTCATGCCCACAATATCTATTTGGTTAGGGTCATAAGCTGATTTTGCACTGACCGCAACCAGCACTTGATCCTTCGCACGCGCCTCGGACCGTTTAGCTGGTGCCTCAAGGGTCAGTATTACCGGGAACGAGCCTTTGGGTGGGATGCCTGTTATGATATACTGGTTTAGAGACGCACTCCAATTGGCAGGAATCTCATTTGTTTGCACATCTAAGATATCACTGATCGAGAGATTCACGGTATTTTCCTCATTACCTCGGTTCGTAATCGTTAAATGGTATTCTACTTCTCCATTTGGTAGAACCTCTAAACTTGCATCATCAACCGAGATAGAAATAGCATAAATTGGAACCTTGACTAGAGTAATATTATCAAACCTAATTAAATCCTCAGAATAAATCACGAACATCAACGATGTGGCATTTTCGCCATCCGAAGCGAAAATAACAATCTCATCACCTTCGTAATATTGACCTGGTAATGTACTGAGGTCGATAGAGTAAAAACCGGTTTCATTAGTAGTGGTGATTATTTGTGACCCTGTTCGGTTATTAGTGAACCTCACATCTATATTTACAGCGGCGGTAACATTATTGGGTTGTAATACGACACCTTCCGAATAAAAAGTCGGGTCAATTGGGATTTTACTATTTACAATTATTTGGTCAATACGATCATTATTACTTATATTCAGTTCTTGGTTGGTGTCTTCCAGGGATACATAAAAAGTAAGTTCATGGCTGCCGGGGTCGGGTTGGGACCAGACAAATGTAACATTTCCAGTCCCTTGGATGTCCAATAGTGCGAGATCTTTATCATTATCAATTGATATTCCCGAGTCCTTTGCGCTGATTTGTATATTTTCTGCCTCATCTTTACCTATATTTTTAACGATAATCGTAATAGTTGCCACCTCATCCTCAATCAAGTGCGTATTCATGTTATCCACTTCGGAGCCATCACCTCGATAATAATAAACAGCGTCTATGATTAGGTCGGGGTAGGATGGAATTACATTGATCTCTTTGCTTACCTCATTATTGAGCTCATTTATCTCTTCAATAGCTTCATCAGGGTCGAGGATAACTTTCAGGGTTTGAGTACCTTCTTTTTTTGGGGTCCAGTCCATGATTAATTCACGACTGTCAAAGGCGGGTATGGAATTTTTAGTTCCGTTTCCGATCAACAATCCGTTTTCGAAAAAGCTAACCTTTACATCATCAGCCGCCGCTGAACCGTTGTTATGTACCACTGCATGTATCGTAACTGGCTGGTTCTCGGTGATATTTTCAGTAGATAGATATAGGTCTGCACCCGAAAGAGTAAGATCTATTATTACATGTGATATGGCAGCGCCTTCAAATACCACATCTAAGAATCCATCTTTATCTATGTCCCCGGCTGCAGGTGTGGACCACAGCCGTCGGCCTTGACCTTCCAAAGAAAATTCCCAAAGATCGGTGCCATTTAATCCACTGATCGCAAAGAGATTCGGTGAGGTTCCGAAAAGTACGTCTAATTTATTATCATCATCTAAATCTGCAAGTATTGGTGAAGCAACGGCGCGCTCATTCGTGTAAGGTGGTTGCGGAACACCGATTGTATCCTTTACAACATGCCACACCAATGAACCGTTGTTCCCGTGGAAGGCATACACATTTGTTAGGGGTCCAATTGTTCCCTGGTTCCATGAGACTATCACGATTTCTGGAAAGCCGTCACCATCCAGGTCGCCCACCGCGGGTGTACTATCGATCTGACCGGTAATTTGGTCTTCTCCGGTGGACCAGAACAGGCTGCGGTTCGTATGATAGACATAAACTCGACCATTACTGAAAATACCTTCAAATGGTGTGCATACAATTAGCTCGAAACCGTTATTCATGTTTTCATCCAGGTCATTGGCAGCGGTGGATGGTAAGAGGTCTAGAGTGCCCGGGTTCAAAACCAGATCGAAGTAAAGCTTATCAAGACTATTTCCGGTTTCGCCATTAAAAAAATTTGCCGAAAAGTTCAAAGGGCTTTGCAAAAAGCTCGTAACCATAACGGTCTTTTTGGTACCATCTTCATATACTATAGGTGATGATATGATATTTCCTGGTAATGTCTTGTTCCAGAGCTCGTTACCGGTGGTTCCCGATACAGCGAATAATTTATCACCCGCACCAACGACCACGTCGAAATAGTTATCAGTATCTAATTTCGCAAGCACTGGTGAGGATTCGGTAAAATTCTCACCGGTTGAAGATTGCCAAACTTTCTCATCTATTACATTATTTGTACTCCAAGAATAGCCCGAATCTTTATCGTATGTTATCTTTGGTTCGTACATATACAAGTTCCCATCCGAGCTGCCGAAGACTATGTCAAGATCGTTATTATCATCAATAAATCCAAGTGTTGGTGCTGTAAATACCAAATCATTATCGATTTGATTGTCAATCTGGTCAACATTGAGTTGCCATGAAACATTACCCGTGCTACCATCTGCTACAATGATATGCCCGCTATCGGCATATGCCACATGCTCAACATTTCTATCGTCTCCATTAATATTAAAAGTAAAATTTCCAACAGTAGTCGCCCAGGAATCAATACTGTTACCGATGATCAGGTCTTCTGACCAGTGGTCCCATTTTAGAGCTGGTTTATGAATACCCTTATTCACAGATGCGGTGACATGAGAATGGTATTGGTCCTTACCAAACATGGGCCATATAGGTTCTGAGTTGCGGGCGGTGATTTGAGTTCTTGATTTATAGGTAGTATTGGAATTCATGCATATTGATAGTTTTGGATCGGCTCCCCATGTTATTGGAGTAATAATTAGAACAGAACATAGAATAAAAACAATACCACAAATGAAGCAATATCCTCGCCACCTTCTGGAAGATTCCACAGGCATGATCACACCGCTTTCATACGGACAATATGTTTAGGTAACCCAAAAACTTTTTATCTGGTCAGAAATAAATTTGAGTGATTAGTATAATCTTTCTATACTATATCTATTTTACTGATAATCACAGATTGAATTCATTATACAATCAAAGCGGTCCCGCCCTCCTACCAACGTTAGTAATCGTCATAATATCGGAGTGGTCGATGAATAACATTCGAACTTCCTTGCCGATTGTTATTCGAAATTAATTTTTATTTATATCCTCAAAGTTATATAAAAATATAAGTATAAAAAGTGATATAATAACCTTTACAACAAACGGTGAGAATAGGTTGGAGTGCAATGATATCTGTTAAAGAGTTGAAATTTAAAATATGTTTAATTGGTGATTGGGGAGTTGGTAAAACAAGCCTAATTAGAAAATATGTATTGGATCAATATGATGACATATATATATCTACAAAAAAAAGAATGACATTCAAAAAAAATGAAAAACAATTTATTAATCTCACCTTGCAGATCTGGGATGTTATGGGACAAAAAGAATTTTACAAAATCCAAACATTTGCTTTCCAAGGCACTCAAGCTGCATTTATTGTTTGTGATATTACCCGCAAAGAGTCTGTGGAGAGTATAAATCAATGGCGGGAGCAATTATTTAAAATCACCGAAAAGATACCAATTATTATTCTTGTTAATAAAAATGATCTTCAAAACAAAGTGGAGTTAACTTCTAAAGAATTGAAAACGGTTTCTCAGCAATTGCATTCACCGATATTATTTACAAGTGCAAAAACCGGCGAAAATGTGGAAAGTGCTTTTTTGGAAATTGGTAAAACATTGATTTCTTGAATTTTTTAAATAAGTGATTGTTCGCTAAAGTATTTTGGTGCACAGGCTCGAAGCTCCCTTAGCATCATCTGGCGCGCCATCTTCGTGCCATCGGGACCGATGAACATTACGAGCGCCTCCTCCATTCGCTTTATGAATTTTTCTGCCAACTCTGGAGTCAGATTATCTTCGGTCGCACCCAATTCTTTTAATTGTTTTTTGATTATATTAGGTAGTATGATCGGTGCTATTGGTTCCAACTTTTGAATTATACCCGATACAAATGCCCTTGAATTCATAAACCACACTTAAACCCATAACTTTTTCAAATTCTCCAAATGATCAATAATCTTTTGGAATATCAAAAGGAAACAAAAACCCATACCAAAGGCAATGATCGCTCCTGCGGCATTGAAGAACCAAGAATTACCCACGCTGCCGATGAACCGCAGACAATAGCTTGTTAGGTAGAGAATAGAGGCAATTAGTAGATATGTCACCGTGACCTCTACGATTCCTCCACCTGTTAGCTTCAAGGCTTTTCTTCCCTTTGTTAAACCCATTATTACAGCTAAGAGTGCACAAATTACTCCTAAAAGCTCTAGAATAGACAAAACCAGAGATGGAATATCCATTTAATCACCTATGAATGTTGATGCGAAATAATTTTAATTGTTCAATTAACCTGGTACCTTTTAATACAGGGGTATTGCTTCTTTATTTATCCAAACCCAAATACCAATGAACCTCTCTTCTTCATAGGGTAAATCAATGTATTATATATTTAATTATTACTATAGTTATCAACTTAAATAATTCCTATCTCAAGCCCCCGAACAAAATTACATACTTGAAAATCCTAAACATCAATCCAATTTTCGCTTTAGTTTTAAATAGAGAATTCCATCCGTCTATTGACTGATTGTGGAAATGGAATTCTCTATTAAGTTCAATGGACGCTTGGGGCCATAATTTTTTCGAAAAGTGTGCGGGCACGCTTTTTTACAGAAGAACCTTAATTTTGAATATATATCTAACTAAGAAAATATAAGTAGTGCATTTGACATTTCCTTTTAACTTAGAAGACAACATCAGAGGTTAAAATTTGACGGTTAATATAATTGAGATTAAAAAGAAGATCTGTTTACTATGAGATTGGGGCGTGGGTAAAACTAGTCTAGTCAGAAAATTCGTATTAGATCAATTTAGTGACGATTATATTGCTACATTAGGAACGAAAATTACAAAAAAACGTGTTAAATTTGATAAGGATAAGAATAATGTTATCGACTTGTACCTCATGATTTGGGATGTGATGGGGCAAAAAGCATTTAAAAAATCTCAAATGAGAGCCTATTCAGATTCAAAGGGAGCAATTATTGTTTGTGATATTACCCGGCATGAAACATTATTGAACTTAATTACATGGTATAGCGACATATTAAGTGTTACCAAGGAAATTCCAATTCTGATCCTCGCAAATAAATCGGACCTGCAAAATAAAGCCAAGTTTAAAAAAGATGATCTGAAAAAAATAGCTAAGCAACTGGAAGCACCATTTCTTTACACTAGTGCCAAAACTGGTGAAAACGTTGAAGAAGCTTTTCGGGAAATTGGTAAAAAGTTAATCTAATTATTTTCAAGAGCAATCGGGTAAGGGAAAACATTATTTATTATTATTAACTTATATTAAGAATTATGACGAATGGTGATGAAACAGCTGATTCTTATAAAACCAGTGCAGAGATGTTAATAATAAAAAAGGGGGACAAAGCGAAAGTTATGAATTATCTATTGAAAGCTGCTAGCTTATATGGTGAAAAGAATCGAAATAAAGCTATCGAATGCCTTGATGAATTATATAAGAATTTAAGAGGTAGTTCAATCAAATTCGAAAGGGACCAATATTTTCGCTTTTTACATCGGTTAGCCAAATCCTATGAAGATTTATCTGAAATTGCAAAAGCTGCTGATATCTATTTGGAATTGGCTAGAGAGATTTATAAATTAAAAGAAAAGTTGCAAGAGGAAAAGAGCTATTCCTATTTGGAAATATTGAAAAAATTTACAGCGTATCTTGCTAAAGCGTTAATATTATACGATTCGATGGAGAAATATGATATAATCTTAAAATTAGCTAGGAACTATTATAAGGAGTTTCCAAAGCTGCAACAGTATAAAAGGATACATGGAGAGCTATATTTCTGTTATGAGCATATTATCAATGCTTCAGATATGACGGGATCAAGATATTTCCGGGAATATTATGCAGAACTAGATAGAAAATTACGAGAGTTTTAAAGATTTCTCGTACATTTACAAATTCTTCTGAATAATTAAGTTAAAGTTCCTGGTCTTTTATTCTTTCCTTTAACTTCTTTAATTTTATTAATAGATAGTCTTCACGGCCACCAAGATGTTCAACGTTCATATGGGAACCTTCTTCGGGTTCATCCCCAGGGACCTTCAGAGTTTCAATATCATCCTGTGCTTTGGCTTTTACTTCTTCTTCTATTTCTTCTGCTTCAATTTCCGGTACTTTAAAAGTGGAAATACTATCTTCGGGTTCTTCTTCGGATTCTTCTCCGGGTTCATCCTCAGGGACCTCCAGAGTTTCAATATCATCTTCCGAACTCACTTCAGGTTCGAATTTGGTCTCTTCGGATTCTCGAAGTAGCTTTAAATATCTTCGAATTTCTTCTTCATAATCCTCTTTTTTAGATGTGATTCCCAGCTCAACATCACTATCCACATTAAAGGAAGGTCCACTTAGAGTGGGGGATAGCAAGTCGTTACCATACGAATCCGCCATATACTCTTGTTCCTCAACGGATCCAAAATCAGATAATTCATCCAAGCCTTCTTCGGGTTCGGCAGGATCATTTACCGCAAAATCTTCTTCGG